>JAEZUZ010000014.1 GCA_023443345.1 Bacillota bacterium | reverse complement strand
GGTGTTGAAGCTGTTGATGATAAGACACTTAAGGTAACATTATCAGATCCTACACCTTATTTCTTAAACTTAATGTCATTTGGTAGTTTCCTTCCAGTAAATGAAAAGTATTACAACGAAAAAGGTGATCAATACGCTAAGACAAAAGACGATCTTCTATATTCAGGTCCATATGTAATTTCTAATTGGAAGCATTCTGAAACAATTGAGTTTACAAAGAACCCTAAATATTGGGATGCTGAAAATGTAAAAATTGACAAAGTTCAAAAGCGTATAATTGAAGGCGTTAACAATGATACAGCTGTACAGATGTATCTTGACAATGAAATCGATACTGTAGGACTTGGTGGAGATAACGTAGAAAAATATCAAAATAGAGAAGATGCTGCACCAAGAGAAGAAGCAACATTATTTTATATCGAAATTAACCAAGGTAAAGGTACACCTTCAGGAAACAAACAATTCCTTGCTAATGCAAAAGCTCGTAGAGCTATGAATATGGCTATTAACAAGACATTTATGACAGATACAATTCTTGCTAATGGTTCAATTCCTGCAGATTATTTAGTACCTGCTGGTTTAGTAAAAGATAGTGACGGAAAAGACTTCCGTGATATAGTTAAAGATAAGTATGGTTCTATTGGCTTTAATGAATACAATGTAGAAGAAGCTAAGAAACTATGGGAAGAAGCAAAACAAGAAACAGGAATGCAAAAGATTTCTCTAGAACTTTTAGTTTTCCAAGGTGAAAGCTCAGGTAAGATGGGTGCTCACATCAAGAACGAATTAGAAATGAACCTACCAGGTCTAGAAATTATCGTTGAAGCAATTCCATTTAGTGAAAAGATTGCAAGAGCTCAACAAGGTAACTTCGAATTAAATATGGCTGGTTGGGGACCAGACTATCCAGATCCAATGACATTCTTAGATTTATTTATTACAAATGCAGGTCATAACAGTACTGGATATTCTAACCCAGAGTACGATAATCTTATTAAATCAGGTAAGTCTGGCGACCTTATGAAGGTTGAAAATTCTAAGAAACGTCTTGAATCATTAGCTGAAGCTGAAAAAGTTCTTTTAGGTGATGACCAAGTTATCATTCCAATATTCCAAAGAGGAGCAGTTTCACTTAGAAATCCAGCTTTAAGAAACTTTGTAGTTCACACTACAGGTGTTGACAGAATCTACAAGTTTATGTATTTTGAAAGATAATAAAAACAAAATATAAACAAAAAAGAGAGTTTTACTCTCTTTTTTTGTTGCCAAAATTTATTTTTAGGGTAATATATACTAAGAGGTATTTATGAAAAAGAACAAAACAATATTTGCATTTCTAGTATGGATACTTATAGTATTTATGATTTTAGGAATGCTACTGCCATATTTTCTATAATGATAGTAAAAGGCATTGAAATCAGGAACAATAGAGTAACGGTCACATCTGAAGATGATCAGAAATACTACATACACAAAAGAGTGTATGAGCTAGATTCTTTTTTAGAAGGGGAAGATGTGGACTTAGCTGAATTGCAGGATCGTAGTGATCTTGTTTTTTGTTATGAACAAGCAGCAGATTATCTATATAAATATAGAAAGACATCTTATGGATTAAAGCAGTATTTATATAAGAAGAAATATACTAAAGATGTAGTAGATAAAACTATTGAGAGATTAGAACAAAATGGATATCTCAATGATTTAAGTTTTGCAAAAGATTTCTATGAATTAAAAAGTAGAACGCATGGTATAGCTTATATAAGAAATATGCTCATATCTAAGGGAATAAAAAGAGATGTACTTGATCAATTAGATATGGTTGAAGATGTAGAAGTAGTTATAGAGATTTTAAGGAAAAAATTTAGTTCGGATATAGATCATCAAAAGGCCACTAAGTTTTTATTGAGCAGAGGATTTAGTTTTAATACAATTAATAGGGCATTAAGGCAACTATAACCTTAAAATATTTACTTTTTGTTCATTTTATAGTACAATTAATCGACATTGGAGGAAAATATGCAAGTAAATGTAGATAAAAAAGCAAAAAACGGTGAAATTACTTTAAATTTTACAGGAACATGGGAAGAATTTGAAGAATATATTAAAAAAGCTTACCTAAAAGAGAGAAATAGATATAGAATACCTGGTTTTAGAAGTGGAAAAGCACCAAGAAAAATGATTGAAACACACTATGGAGAGAGTGTATTCTATGAAGAAGCAATAAATCAATTTTTTGATGATAACTACAGCAAAATTATAAAGGAAAATGAATTAGAAGTAGTTGACTATCCACATATTAAAGATGTAAAAATTGAAAAAGGCGAAGATTTTTCTTTAGAAGTATCAGTTAAAGTATATCCTGAAGTTGATTTAGGTGACTATAAGAATATTAAAGTTGAAAAAGAAAAAGTAGTTGTAACTGACGAAATGGTTAATTCTTCTCTTGAAAGAGAACAGAAGCTAAATGCAAGAATGGAACCTTCTGAAGAAGTAACAACAAATAGCATTGTAAAGATGGATATAAAGGCTGTTAGAGAAGATGAATCTATAGCTTTTGAATATAGTGATAGAGAATTTAGACTTTCTAGTGGAGTACTATCTAAGGAAGTTGAAGAAAATTTAATTGGCCTTAAAGTTGGAGATAAGAAAGAGTTCGATGCAAATATTCACAACCATGCATTTCATGCTAAGGATGACCACTGCGATACAGTAGAGATGGCACATGTAAGTGTAGAGGTTAAAGATATCAAAGTTGAAGAACTACCAGAATTAGATGATGAGTTTGCTAAGGATGTATCTGAGTTTGAAACACTTGATGAATTTAAGGAAGATATAAGAAAAAATCTAGAAAAAATGGAAGAAGAAAGACTACAGATGAACTATAGACAAAACGTTCTTGATAAGGCTGTTGAAGGAATGAAGGTTGAACTTCATGATGTAATGATTCAAGATGCTAAAAATAGAATGTATGAAGATTATAAGAGACAACTTTCTTCTTATGGAATAGATGTTAGCCAATATCTAAAGGCTTCAGGCAAAAGTGAAGACGAAATAAAAGATTCTATGACTGAAGAAGCTACAAAACAACTTAAGCAGGAAGCATTCCTTAAAACTTTAGTAAAGACAGAAAAAATTGAAGTTACAGATGAAGATCTAGATAAGGAATTTGAAGCATTATCTAAGCAGTATAACAAACCTTTAGAAGAAATTAGGGAAGTATTTAAAGGCTTTTATTTAGAAAATCTAAAGGAAGATATTTCTTATAAAAAAGCTGTTGACTTCTTAGTTGAGAGTCTTAAATAATGTTTGTACCTATAGTTTTAGAACAGACGCCTCAGGGAGAAAGACAATACGACATTTATTCTAGATTGCTTAAAGATAGAATAATTTTTCTAAATGGTGAAGTAGAACCTTCAGTAGCAAGCTCAATAGTTGCTCAGCTTCTATTTTTAGAAATGCAAGATCCAAATGCAGATATTCAATTTTATATTAATTCACCTGGTGGATCTGTTAATGACGGGCTTGCCATACACGATACAATGCAATTTATAAAATGTGATGTCTCAACTATATGTGTAGGGACTGCAGCAAGTATGGGTGCATTTCTACTTGCCAGTGGAACTAAGGGAAAGAGATTTGCTCTTAAAAATAGTGAAATTATGATCCATCAGCCTAGTGGGGGTGCAAGAGGAACCTCTGAGGATATGAGGATTATAACAGAGAGAATTTTGTTTCACAGAAAAAGACTCAACGAACTCTTATCAAAATATACTGGTAAGAGTGTAGAAGAGATTGAAAATGATACAAATAGAGATTATTTTCTTGATGCACTTAGTGCAAAGGAATATGGAATAATCGATGAGGTACTTGAAAAGAGGGGATAATGGAAGGAAATTTAAGATGTTCATTTTGTGGAAGATCAGAAAGTGATATCGATTTTCTTATCCATGGTCCAGAAGTTCATATATGTAATTTTTGTATTGACCAAATCAACGATATGCTCTATAAAACAG
>JAEZUZ010000003.1 GCA_023443345.1 Bacillota bacterium | reverse complement strand
TCAAAATAGAAGAAAACATCTAGATAATCTGCCATTAAATACCCACCAATTATAGGTCCTATTGAAAAGCCGATGTTTACGCCTAAGTAGTTTAAACTGAAGGCTTTTTTTCTTTCTTCATCTGTTTCAGTATAATCTGCAATCATGGCACTAGTTATTGGCCCACTTATTGAGACAAAAAAACTGGCAATTATTAGAAATATAGGTATTAAGTGTATGTTGAAATATGTTGATACTCCACAGAATATAAAAAATATTGCTCCAATAAAGGTAGAGAAGAAATAAGTCCACTTCCTTGAATATCTATCTCCTAGATATCCTCCAATTATTGGAGATATTCCACTTACAACTCCTGTAAGAATTATATAGTTTGCTATTGTGTCTTGAGAATATCCTAATTTATTTGCTAGAAGTATAGTCATAAACTGAGTGACGAATCCACCCATCCTTGTAATTATAGTTGCAATAAATAGGATGTATATTTGGAAAGTTAGACCGCTGTAAGTTTTTAGAGCCCGTCTAAACATCTTTATCATAAAACCTCCAAAGATATTAATATTATATTATAAATGAGGCAATTATTAAAGAAAAATGAAACATAAAAGAGAAACTTTTTTAAGAAAAAAATACTTTACATTGTTTACTATCAATGTTAAAATTTTACATAATAGTGTAATGTATATATTGTTTATATTACACTGTTATTAATTTTAAGGAAAGGAGGAAAAAATGAAGTCTCGAGAAAAAAGAGGAAAATCTTTAATTTATTTAAGCATTTTTATATGTCTTATGTTTGCCTTTACACTGTTTGTTCCTATTTCTAGGGCAGAAACAGTTGAAGATACTGAAACTGAAACAGAAGTAAATTCTGAAAATATGAGTTTAGAAGAAAAAGAAGAGGCACTTAGGATAGCCATTGAAAAAGAGGATAAGGAAAATATAGATAAGTTAACTCAAGAGCTTAGAGATGGATACAAGTCTATTCTTGAAGAGAAAGTTCAAGAGAACTTTTTATCATCAGAAGCTCAAGAAAAATTTAACCTTATTACTGATAATGAAAAATTAGATAGCTATCTTAAACTTAAATCTAGGGCAACTGATGCGTTAGGAGATAGTAAAACAACCTGGAATACTTTTAAAGAGTTAATCAATCAAATTGATCAATATGAATTTCCAAGACTCCTTTCTTCAGATGAACGTGAACTATTAAATAGGCTTAGCGAAGTAAAGAATTCTCTTCCTACAGTTATTGAACCTAATCAAACAGCCAGTGAAGACTATGAGGATTACAAGATGATTGTAGCAGAGATTGAGGAGGCTACAGGAATTTATTCTCAAGTTCCTACTCAAGAGTATTTAGAAGATTTAAAGTCTAGACTTGAAGATATTTATCAGAAGATGTTAAAACATTTAGAAGATGGAAATATCAATATCAAGTATACTAATTCAGAAGGTGCAGAGATTAAACTATTTCTTTTAAATAGATATATGTATCCTGAAAAATTACTTGATGAAGAGGTTTACTATATACCTGAGAATGTATCAATCCCGCTTTTAGTCCAATTTGCAAAGGATGATAAAAATATCGACTTTAGAGTTGAAATCAGTGGGATTAATGAAAATGTAATAGGTGTATCGCCTAGCAATTTAAGTCTATATCTAGGAGTTAAGAACTATCAATTTGTTCAAGAAGGTGATAAATATGTTGTAGATGTAAAAAATGCTACATCAGGTGTTAGCCAATCATTCTTTACTATAAATGGTTTGAGAGGGAAATTCCATGAAGGTTTTAAATTAAATATCAAAGCTATCAGTGGAGATGTAACTAATGAGATAAATAGATCTTTCTTAATTACAAAATCAGGTTATGACGATTCCTTTAAATTAATAGGAATTGGAGACTATAATGAAGAGAATTATAAATATCCAGTTATAGATGCAGGAGATACAGATAATGAAAACAATGTCTTAGATAATAAAAATATCAAGACTATAAATATTCTAAATGTATTTTCTAAATCTAATAAATGGATTGATAGAGTTATTAAAAACTCAAGTCCTTCTTCTATTGAACTTGAAAGGGCAAAAGTCGTAATATACCTTCCAGATTTTGATGGCAAGTATGCAGAGTACTTGGAAGAAAATGGAATCTCATATATCTATGATAGTGATAATGGAACTCTGACTTTAGATTTATCTCTAGTAAATTTAGAGAAAAATTTATTTGTAGATGAGGATGGTAATTATTTCGTTGGAGATATTAGACTTGAAAAGGCACAGTTAAAAGATGTCATTTTAAAGGATTCTAATGGATATAGTTATATTGATGATCAAGGCAATAGTCATCAAGTCACATTTGAGAATATCCAAGTATTTATGGATCACCCTCAATATTATATAAAGTCAGATAGAGTTTACTTAAAAAACGAAGATGGCGATAGTGAAGTTGCATTAATTAAGGATAATAAGTTTACTTCTTTAGATGGCCAAACTCAACTATACTTTGACAATGAGCTTGAAAAGTTTGTTGAAGGTAAGAAGAGTATAGAGAAGAAAGAAGATGTTATTCTAGAATATAAAGATAATTTTAGAATAGATAATGGCATTGTATTTAATAAGGACGGCATTGCTAACCCTCAGATTAGAGAAATTAATGGAAAGCACATAGTTCTAGTAGATAAAGATAATAATAAATACTATGCTGGAACACTTCTTCCTCAAGAAAAGAGATATATAGTTAGACCTAGTGGACTAGTTACAGATGATGCTGCAGAATTTGAAACTTTAGAACATGTAATAGTAGATGAAGATGGAAAAATAGTAGAAGTTGATGTTACTCAATTAGAAAAAGTAAAAATCGACGATAAATTATTTGTAAGAATTGATGGAAAAGCCTATCCATATTTTGAAAAAGCTGTCTTTGATAAGTCTACAAAAAGAATAATGCAGGGCTATAGTTTCATAGATAATAAACTAGATCATAACTATGTAGTAAATAAATATGGCAATCTTCTTGATTTTTATGGAGAATACCAAAATAACAATTGGAAGTTTGTCCTTAAAGATGATAAGCAAACAAGAGAGAGATTTACTACTGAATCAGATTTAAGTGTTGAAGATTCTAAACTTGTAGTTGGTTCTCTAGATGCAATATTAGATGCTCAGACAATTTCTGAACTTGAAAGAGTTCAAGGAAATTACTATTACAATGGACGTAAGTTTATAGGAATTCCTGATATGACAAATGTCATAAATGGAAAATTCTATGAAGAGCTAGTTAGAATAGCACTTGAGAAAAGTAAAGATCAATACTTCTACTATCAAAACAATGCTAAAAAAGTAATAGATAAGGAAGTTATTGAAGGATCAAGTAACTACAATGATTACTATACTTATGATAATAGACTTTTTGTAAAAGATAGAGATAAAAATAGATTTTATGAAGTAAATGGCAGAGAGATACTAAGTGATCAGTCATTTAAATATGTCATTCAAAATTTAGGAAATAATAAGTTCAAAATGTATGAAGATAGAGATATTTTTAGCATTCTTTCTTCTGCAAGACTTAAAATCAAATTTCCTGGATTTAAGACAGGAAGAGATATAGTCTATACTCTAAAAACTGTAGCAGAATTGAGTTATATAGATCCTGTTACAGAAGAAAAGGTCAATGTATTTAATACTGAAGATGGCACTAAAGAAGTAGTGAAGAAATTTACACTTAAGCCTAAAAATTTAGAGCCAGAAAGTTTTAGAAAAATTGCACCAAGTGAGTTTTCAAGCTATAGACTAGATTATCAATTATTCAATCTCCTATTTAGATCAGAAGATGATAGAAGTAGAGATATTTTTCTATTAAATTTACTTACAAAAGAAGATCTAACAGAGAAGGAAGAAAATGTTAGAAACTTTATTCTCAAAGAATATCAGAGAGTATATGGAAATCAATTAGTAGTAGTTGATAATCAAATAATGCAAAAGAGACCAAATGGTGAGATACTTCCAGTTGGAAGAAATCTAGTGTGGAAACTTTATATATCTACTAAAGATCCAGAAGGATATCCAGCTGATGAAGAAGACCAATTAGCTTTTGTTGATACTTCACTTGATAATAGATTAGTTTATGAAAAAATAATCTTTAATGATTTTAAGGATTTATTTGACAAAGCTAAGCAAGAGCAAGCAGAGAAATTTAAAGGTGATAGCCTATTATTTTCTATTGAAGATTTAGATATTATTAACTTTGGTGTAAGTCCATTTTATACAATAAATAATTTCGTCGGTGTATCTAAGGCTATTTTAAAAGGAAAAGATATCAGAGATGCCATTGGAAGGACAAATCAAGAAGCAACTCTAAATGTCGTTCTTAATAATGAAAATTATCCAGTTATCATTAGAAGAAATAGTAAATTAGGTCAAATTGAAATTTTAGTTAAGAATATCTACTTTGATAAAGATGGAAAATCTCCAATACAGATTGCTTTTGAAGCTGAAAGAAGACTACTTTCAGACAAGATATCTAATGCACAAGATTTAGAAGATGTAATAGCTATCATCAGTGATCACTTTAAAGACACACCATGTGAAAAGGAACTTAAAGATATCATTGAGACAAATAGAGAAGAGATTGAAAAAAATCCTTCATCTTTTGATAGATTTAAGAGAATTTTACTTGGCTCAATAGAGAATATGTCTATTGATGATCATGATAGTGATACTTATCTTAAAGATAGACGCTTTAATGCTATAAGAATTAAACTCAATAAGGGAACTAAGGTTGGCGGTGTATTTAAGCCAGAGGAAATAGAAAAAGTTATTTACTTAACTAGTGTTATTGCACCAAATGTAGATATTCCTTTTACAGATGAATTCGGAAGTCAACTTACAAATTATCATCTATATTTCAACAGAGAAATAAGAGAGATACTTTTATCTGAGTAATATAGTGATTTAGTAAAGGGTAGATTGAAAGAAAATTATCCTGATGATTCTTTTATAAATTTTATGAATTCAAATCTTACTGAATCTCAGTATAGAAGCTTAATACATAAAGCTAGTGATAGAGCTAAGACTAATCAAATCAAGACATTAGTTGAAGGCGATAGATTGCTAGATGATGATGCAAAACCTGTATTTAAGCCAATAAAGGGTAGAGAATTACTTAAAGAAGATCTAGTTGATGAAAAAGGAAATCAACTAAAAGATACATCTTCTCCTACAAATAGTAATATCAATCCATTCTATATAGAAGATAAATCATTAGAAGATTTGCAAGTTGATAATAGAGAATTATTAGACCAACCTATAAATCTAATAGCATATTATATTCATAACAAGGGATATAGAAGAGGATTTTTTGAAAATCAAGCATATTCTATGCTATTACAAGGTGAATCAAAACCTGTATTATTTAAAAAAGGTGATGATGAAACAAAAAAAGAATGTTTAAACAATTCTATATTTGGACATTGTGTAACAGTATATATGGAATCTGATGATGAATATAAAGATGGAGATCCAATTCCATATCATAATTTTAAATCTAATCTAGCTTTAATTAGAATCTCTTATGTTCCTGAGAGTTATACACCAGAGGAAGAAGTTCCTAACTTAGAGAAGAGTTCAAATAAAGATGTCATAAATAATAATGATGAAGATAAGTCTATTAATTTTGAAATTTCTCTAACAGTTGATCATAAGAAATTAAAAGATAAGATAGAAGATTATGTAATTTCTAATGGAGTAACTGTATCAGAGGCCTATGAAGAACTAAAAGATATAGTTCCGCATTATAATGAAAATGGCTATGTTCTAATTAAAGATGCTTTTATTATCGATATACTACCTGAAGAACTAGATGCCAGCGAAATGACTTCAAAGGTATTAGTTGATGAAGTTGCACTAAAGGCAAATGGTGCAAATAAAGACTTAGACTTTGAAAAATTTGTATCATCTATTGTACCTATATATGTAAGTGATCTACTAAAATACTCTAAAAAACTTCAAGCAGAAGACCCTCAGAAGTATGAGATGTTTTTAGAGATGATTAAAGAGTTAGAAAAACAGAGAAACTTTACAATGTCTAATCAAAAGGCAGTTATTGTATGGTTACCTGAATTTGAAGCTCCTCATGGCTCAAAAAATCAATTTGTTTTAAAACTTGATAATCTAAAGTTAGAAGATGACATAACATATGGAATGAAAGAAAATGAGTCGCTATATGTGAGCTACCCATGGACTGGATATTCTAAGAAACCATTTAGAGCAATAGAAGAACATAGTGGAAATGTAGACAAATCGCTTAGAATCTATGATGAAAATGGCAACTTAGCTGATGAGAAATGGCTAAGTGGAACTGCTACTTTAAAGTTTGGTCAAAAATTTGATTATAGAATCGTATTTAAAGCAGATAGTACTATTGATACATCTGGATTAGGTGGATTTGAATCAATCATCAATGAAGTCGAATTAGAAGATATACTTCCAGTTGAAGGATTTAGACCTATTTTAAGATCTTTAGTAGATGTACCTGAATCTTTTGAAGTTAAGTACTATGATAAAGACAAGAATGAGCTTGTTGGAGATATAGATCTTGCTGAGGTATATTCAATTAAAGTAATTCTTAAAAATGGTAAAGTAATAAAACCTTCAGAAGGTTTTGAAGTTATTATACCTATGGAAATTC
>JAEZUZ010000058.1 GCA_023443345.1 Bacillota bacterium | reverse complement strand
CATACATACATATCTATATATTTATTATAGTACAATCTTGAGTTTTCTAATTTATCAGACAAATTACTGATGAGTTTTTCATCATTACAACAGATTCTTAGATATGTACTAAATGGCGGATAATTTAATAACTTTCTTTCTTTAATCTCTAATTCAATAAATTTTTCAAAATCATCCTCTTTAAGCAATTCAAAAATTATATTATCAGGATCATACGTCTGAATATATACCTTTCTATCCTTGTTTAATCTTGACCTACCTAAAAATTGAGAAATCTTTGAATAGGCATACTCAAGTGAATTATAATTTGGCCTATATATTAAAGAATCAACACTAACTGCACAAATTGTATCAAATATGGCACTATAACCCTTTGCCAAAACATCACTTGTAATTAATATATCTCTATTAAATATTTCATTATCTCTATTATAATCTAAATCATTTATAACACTCACATCTATAGCAGAAGATGTCTTATTTTTAAATAGTTTGTTGACACTTTCCTCTAATTTTGCAATGCCTGGATTAAATGGCTTTACATAATTAGAAGAACACTTTGGACAATTATTTAAAATCGGATAAGTACTGTTACATAGTGAACATCTTAAGTGATCCTTTTCGACATTTAGAATTGTATCATCATTTTCACATCTAAAGACATAGCCACATCTTCTGCAAGACATGTGCTTATAGTATCCATTTTTATTTAGCCATAAGAGAGATCTTTTGCTATTTTCAACTGATTGTATAACTTTGTTTGATAAATACTCCTTATTTCCTCTTTCTAATTCCTTTGCCATGTCTATGACTTCAAACTCAATCTTTGAAATATTATCCTCAAGTTTAAGCCTTATAAAACTATCATCTATATAGTCCTTTATTCTTGGAGTTCCTGTGATAAATATTAGATCGAAATTTAGAAAATTTGAGAATTTTTTTATCAAATCTCTCATATCTATATATAAATTATTTATTGTATGAACAAAAGTTTCATCGTGAGAATCATCAACTACCACAGTATCAACTTTATCATATAAATAGAAAAATGATGAATATGTAGATACAATGATAGCTTCATCTTTTTTAATAAAGTCATCAATTAGATTGTTGAATTCTCTATTACTTTGCTTTGATTTAAGAACAAAAAATACATCCTTATTAGTATGTTTTTTAAGTCTCTGGGCCAATAGTATTACCTGAACTTGGTTACTTGCTAAAAAAAGTGTCTTTTTAGAAAAATCTACCCCTACCAAATCCATGACCAGATGAGTTTTACCAGAGCCATTTTTTCCCATTATTAAATAATTTTTGCCTCTTTTTATACTATCAAATACATTTTTTTGATAATCATACAACTCTGTATTTTCTCTTTTACCTTTAATTTTTGAAATATGAAAACTTTCTTCTATTATTTTATTTTCTAAAAGGGATAAATATTGCTTATTGCTTAAGCTTGTCCTGTTAGTTAAGTAGGAATTTTCTTTTAAATTATGTATATACTCGAAAATTTTGCTACTTTTTTTATCACTAAGATAGTCTTCTAGTTCTCTATCATTAGCTATTAGCTTTCTATAAATCATATTGTGTGAAATTTTTAGATTTTTTGATAGATACAGAAAATTGAATAAATAGGCATTGGACACAAAATTTTCTCTACAAAATTCCAAAATAATTTGAACTATTTTTTCATCTATTTTTTTATTTGTAGAGCTAACTATTTCCTTATAAACATATTTGTCATCCAAATTTCTTATGTTTAAAACTACTGCTACTTCATCTCTATTTCCAGCCCCAAATGGAACATAAACATATTCTCCAATGCTATAGTCCGCTTGGCTTACATAAGAAAAAGTTTTATCATAAAAATTAGTTAATTTAATTATAACTACATCATAGATTTTCTTCATAAATCTTTTGTATAACTTTCTTAGCTATTTCTATCTTTGAATCCTTATCTAATTCATATTTATGTTTTTTAGAAAGCAAAATTACTTCATTATCATCTGAAGTAAAACCAATATCTTTTCTTGATACATCATTTATAACTATGTAATCTAGATTTTTACTTTCCAATTTTTTTCTTCCATTTTGTTCTATATTTTCAGTTTCAGCTGCAAATCCTACAGTAAGTACTCTATCTAACTTAGCTACTTCTTTTAGTATATCTACAGTTCTAACCACATTAAGTACTCCATCAAAATTTTCCTTCTTTATCTTTTGATCAAATACTTTTTCTAATTTAAGATCTCCAACTGCTGCTGCACTTACAAATATATCTGCATCAGCTATATTTTCTAAAACTGTCTTATACATTTCATCAGTTGAAGTTGCATATAAAATTTCTACATTATGAATTTTTTCTATATCTCTATTTGCACTTATTGCCAATACTTTTGCCCCTGCATTTCTAAAAGCTCTTGCAAAAGCCATACCCATCTTTCCTGTTGATGGATTTGAAATAAATCTAACAGGATCTATTGGATTTTTTGTGCCACCAAGAGTTATTACGACTTTCTTATCTTTGAACTTATCGTTTTTATTAAATATATAATCTATATGGTCCATAATTGTATCAACACTTGCAAGTTTTCCCTTGCCAATGTCTCCACATGCTAATTTCCCGTACTGTGGCTCAATTATGTGATATCCATAGCTCTCTAATATCTCTAAATTTCTCTGTGTTGCTTTGTGATTATACATCTTTGTATTCATAGCAGGTGCTATTATTACAGGAGAATCTGTTGCCATAATAGAAGATAATAATGCATCATCACAAATTCCATTTGCAAGCTTACCTAAAAAATTAGTTGTTGCAGCTATTACAACAAAAAAATCAGATTTTCCCATTTCTATATGTGCATGAGGATCATCGTTATTTTTATCAAAGAGAGAAGTTATAACTCTATTTCCAGTTAAAGAATAAAATGTAGTCTCTCCAACAAAATGCTTTGCATTCTCTGTCATAATTACATGTACATCGTAATCCATTTTTACAAGCTTACTTACAATATCGTAGCTTTTATAACTTGCAATTCCCCCACATACGCCAACAGCTATTCTTGTTCTTTTTGTTTTAGACATTTATAATCCCTCTCAAATTGCTCTACGCATTCCCTTAAAAAGTTGTCATTTTTAGAGTTTTCTGCAATAATTATTGCATTTAAATTATCAATAGCTCTATCTAATTTGTCATTAATTATGTAGTAGTGATAATTTGTAGCCTGTCTGACTTCTCCCAGTGCATTGTTCATTCTGATATTTAGGCTTGATTGATCTTCTGTACCTCTTTTTAAAATTCTCTCATATAGAATTTTATAAGATGGAGGCATGATAAATACAAATACACCTATTCCTTTTTCCATTATCTGCCTAGCACCTTGAATATCTATTTCTAAGAGTACATTTATACCTTTTTCTAAATATTGGTCAACTTCTGACTTTAAAGTTCCATAGTAATTTCCATGCACTAATGCCCACTCTAAAAATTCACCATTATCTATTTTCTTTTTAAATGTATCTCTATCTATAAAATGATAGTGTACTCCATTTACTTCGCCAGGCCTTGGATTTCTTGAAGTTGCAGAAATACTAAAGTGGACATCTTCTCTAGTTCTACAGACAACTTGATTTATACTTCCCTTTCCTGCACCAGATGGTCCACTCACAACAAAAAGCTTACCTTTACTTATCATAATTACTCCAAATTTTCAACTTGTTCTCTTATTTTTTCTAGATATACTTTCATATCTACAATATTTCTTATTGAATTTTCTTCCTTTGTCTTAGAACCCATGGTATTGATTTCTCTCAACATCTCTTGACAGAGAAATTTTGCCTTTTTTCCTATTTCATCCATTTTAAGCAGTTCTCTAAATTGAAAAATATGACTTTTAAGTCTATCTATTTCCTCTGTTATCTCTTCTTTTTCAAGGACTAATGCAAGCTCTAAATAAAGTCTCTGAGTATCGATATTATTCTCTTGAATAAGCTTAGATACATCTTCTTTTAATCGATTAAATCTATTTTGTGATATATCTTTTGTAGAATTATAGACCTCTTGAAGTTTTTCTTCAATCTCACTGATGTAATTTTTTATACATTCTATTATAAATTTACCTTCTGTTTCTCTCATCTCTATAAGTTTACAAATACATATATCTAATAGTTCAAGTGTCTTTTCAATCAAGCTATCATCTTGAGCATTTTCATTTTTGATTAAATGTGAATAACTTATTATATTTTGTAGTGAGATAGAACTATCTAAAGCAATAGAATTAGAAAATTTTTGTAGTTCACTATAACTTCTTTCAAGTAATTGACTATTTTCAAAGTTATTTTCACTTGCTAAATTTGTCAAATTTACTCTAATATTGAACTTTCCTCTTTTAAATTGCTGTTTTATTCTATTTACAACTTTTTCCTGTAAACCAACAGCCCTTACATGTATATTTGTGTTTATTTCAATAAATCTTGAATTAACACAATTAATTTCCATTTCGATAAGCTTTCCATTGCTTTCAATACTAGAGCTTGAAAATCCACTCATACTATTCATATTATTTCCTCTACTTTAAAATCTAAGTAATCTGAGCTAACTAGATAGTAGTCTATACCATTATGTCTTCCAACAATTGCCTGTTCAAAATTGTTTTTATTGTGAAGATGGCCATATACAACACAATCTACACCATATTTATTAAATATCTCAACAAACCTATATTCTTTAATTCCTTTAAGAATTGGAGGATAGTGCATGATACATATCTTTCTATCTATTTTTTTATCCTTTAGACTATTTAGACTCAATTCCAATCTTATAATTTCTCTATTTATTAAAACTTCATCATGTTCTGACAAATTGTCTGATATTGCACATCCCTTTGTTCCAAAGATTGCAACATTGTTAAAAACATACGAATTATTTTGCAAAAAATTTATATCGCTAAATTTATCATCTAATCTTTTTTTTGACTTCCACCAATAGTCATGATTTCCTCTTAACAATACTTTTTTACCAGGCAAATCGCTTATCCACTTCAGATCTAGATATGCCTCATCTAAATTCATCGCCCAGGATATATCACCAGGAACTAAAACTAGATCATCTTTAGAAACTCTATCTAACCAGCTTTTTTTAATCTTTTCATAATGATTTTTCCAGTTTTCTCCAAATATTTCCATGGGTTTATTTGAACTAAATGATAGATGAAGATCTGCAATTGCAAAAATTCTCATGACATTTCCTGGTTTATCTTATCGAGTAATTCGTATAACTCTTCTAAAGAACCATCATCTACTAGTTGGTAAAATTCTTGCAAAAATGCACGATATTTTACTATATCATTCTTTGTTCTATATTTCTGTAGTGCCTCGCTTATATATTTTACAAGACTTGAATTTTTTTCAAAACTGACTTGAGCAAGAATAATTTCTTCTTTTATCTCTGCCATTTCTCTATCTAGTATAGAGACGGCTTCTGCTGCAGTCTTTAGTCTTTCTTTAATTTGCTGAGGAACTTCGTGCTTATATTTATAATTAAGAGAATGCTCTATTGTAGCCCAAAAGTTCATAGCCATAGTCCTAATCTGTATCTCAGCTAATATATTTTTATAGCCAAAAGCTGTATGAATGGGATATCTGATAACAACATGGTATGATTGATAACCACTCTCTTTTTTATTATTTATATAGTCGTTCTCAAAGACTATCTCAAAGTCCTTCCTATTTCTAAGAAGTTCAACAACTCTAAAAATATCATCAACTAGCTGGCACATTATTCTTATACCTGCAATGTCTTCTATCTCATCTTCAATATGCTCTAAATCGACATTTCTAAGTTTTGCCTTTGCTATAATACTTGATACTTTTTTAACCCTTCCAGTTACAAACTCAATTGGAGAATATTCACCTGCATTTCTAAAGCCATTTCTTATAGCTTTAAGTTTTACCTTTAATTCTTCAACAGCCTGATTGTATGGAATTAATAATTGATCCCATTCCTGTCTTTGATTCATAATAATCTCCTTGTTTAATATCTTTTTCTACTAGCAACTCTTCGATTGTATTTTGAAGATATCTCCACGAATGATTCCAGTTACAAAAAAGTGCATCTCCCTCTGGAGCTCTTGCAAAAAAACGCTCTAATGCAATTGTCTTTTTGAGATGATATATAAATAACAGTAGTCTATTTAGATAATCATGATGGGTCTTCATATCAATTTTATTTGACAAATAAAGCTCTGCTAACTGGCTAGTTCTAGATATATATAAAGAGTGTAATTTTACTCTATCTATATCTAGTTCACTAAATAATTTTGCCGCTCTTATGACCTCGTCATATCCATCTCCTGGAAGATTTGCAATAATGTGAGTTCCTACAAAAAAACCTCTCTTTTTTATCCTTTTTACTGCATCTATGTAATCTTCAAGAGTGTGTCCTCTTCTTATTTCTAAAAGTGTCCTATCATTTACAGACTGAAGGCCAAGCTCTAAAGTAATATTTACATTCATCTTGGCTTTTATATCACTAAGGACATCTAAGACTTCCTCTTCAACACAATCTGGTCTAGTTGAAAGACATACCTCAACTATATCTTCTTCTATAGCCTGTATAACCATGTCTCTAATTATTTCTGGCTCTCTAAAGGTAGCTGTATAATTTTGGAAATAGCTTATAAATTTTTTGGCGCCATATCTATTTCCAATATAATCTCTATTTATTTTTAACTGTTGCTTTATAGTTAATTCATCACTTAAAAGATGTTGAGTCTGTGCATCTTCAGCACAAAAGGTACATCCCCCTTTTCCTGTAATAGGGTCCCTATTTGGACAAGTCCCCTTTACAGCAATTGGCAATTTATATACCTTTTCACCATATAAATCTTTTAAATATTGTGAAAATTTGTAATAAGATCCCATACAATAAATTATATCATATTTATATCGCTTGAACTTTAGATAGCTTATAAAAAAACTTTATATAAATTTTACTATTTTTTTTGATTTTAAGTGTATATATAGCAGTTTGGGGTATATTATGAATACAAAATTTAAAATAATTAAGGAGGAGAAACATGAAAAATTTAGATATTTATCTATCAAATCTAGCTGTTGGTAATTTCTACCTACATAATTTACATTGGAATGTTAAGGGACTTGCATTTAAACAAGTACATGAATATCTTGAAGACCTATATGATGGAGCATTTGAAAAGTTTGATGCAGTTGCTGAATTACAAAAAATGCAAGGTGTAATGCCTAAATCTACACTAAAAGACTATGAAGCATTGAATACTCTACAAAATCTTGAAGCAAAAGATTACACAACTAAAGAAGCTATTGAATTAGCTCTTAAGTATGTAGAAACAATGAGAAAATTAGCGGTTGAAATTCGTGAAGAAGCTGATGAAAAAGATAACTTTACTCTAGTTGCTATGATGGAAGATCATGTTGCAGATTATGACAAAGAAATCTGGTTCATGCAAAGCATGTTGGAGTAATTAAAGAAAACAATAATCCACCAAAATATTGAGCTGGCTCAGCCAGCTTTTTTATTTAAATAAAAAACAGTAAACCTTTTAGATTTACTGTTTATAAACTTAATATAAGAAGATATTATATTTGATATATCATACCTTTTATGTAATCTGATAATCTGTCTTCTTCTGCATTAAAGCATAGATAAAAATCGATATTTCTCTCTTCTGATAATTTTGAGATTTCACGAATAAGTTCATCTAGTTTATCAGGTTCTAAATTGCTCATAGAAGCTAATCCATCAACATAGAATTCTTCAATATCATAATTGCTTGAAATCATTCCACATACAAATCCATAAAATGAAGCGTGTGAATCAACAGCATATTCTGTCAAATTTACAAATCTAATACTTGAATCCAATTCGTACATTATTCTATTGTCATCATCAATAAATACAATATTGCCCTGTACTTCTTTGGCATGGTTGTTAGCCATTTCTACCATCTTCTTAGATTTACCCATTCCTTTTTCGCCAGTGATAACTTTTACCATGAAATCCTCCAATTACTTTATTTTATGATTTAATAAATTTATTTTTTAATTGCCCACAGGAGCCTTTTATATCTCGCCCCATCTCTCTTCTTATTGTAGCATTTATACCCATTTGTTCAAGACTTCGGACAAACTTATTTAAATATATTTTATCTGGTTCTTTTAATTTTACTTCATCTATGGGGTTTAATGCAATAACATTTACATGTATATCTCTTTTATTTATAAAATCTCTTATTGCTTTTAGATCTTGATCAGAGTCATTGCTATCTTTAATAAGAGTATATTCTAGAGAAACTCTCCTCTTAGTTTTATTCATATAGTAATCGATAGATTTACTGAGTTGATCTAAATTATATATTCTAGCTACTGGCATAAGTAAACTTCTCTTTTCTTGTATAGCTTCATGTAAGCTAATACTTAATGTCACAGGAATTCCTTCATCAGCTAGTTTATATATCCCCTCTATTACTCCACATGTAGATATAGTGATATTTCTATAACTTAGATTTTGTCCCTGAGGATCATGAAGAATATTTATCATCTTAATTACACTTTCATAGTTATCCATAGGCTCTCCACTTCCCATAAATACTAAATGATTTAAATCCCTATATCTCCTCTTCATCAGATAGTACATCTCTAATAATTCAGAAGTCTCTATATTTCTATATAAACCATTTTTGGTTGAAGCACAAAATATACAGCCTCTTTTACAACCCACTTGAGTACTTATGCAAAATGTTCTTCCATGTCTGTATGGAAGTATAACTCCTTCAACTATTGAAGCATCGTATAATTTAAATAAATATTTGGAAGTTGAATCCAATTTACTATGGAGTTCGTATTCAATTTCTACATTATTCAAACTAAAATTTTCTTCTAAGTATTTTGTCAATTCTTTGCCTAAATTACTTGCTTGATTATAACTGCTTATAAGTTTGTTATGAATCCAATTGAAAACTTGTTTAGATCTAAATTTTGGAAACTTAGATAATTTTTCTTGCAACTCTTGCTGAGTATATCCACAAATATTTCTATCCATTAAAACAATCCCACTGCTTTTCCATCAACTACATCCATGTCATTTGCAGCCGGTTTTTTTGGTAAACCAGGCATAGTAAGTATATTTGCAGCCTCTACAACTATAAAACCTGCTCCATTAGATATCCTAACTTTTGATATATGAAAATCGAAATTTTGAGGTCTTCCCAATTTATTTGGATCATCAGAAAGTGAATATTGAGTTTTTGCAATACATATTGGAAGTTTATAGAGATCTAATTCTTCTAATCTTAAAATAGAGCTATTTGCTTGAGTAGAATAAACTACATCTCTTGCTCCATAGATTGTTTTAGCAACTCTTTCTATTTTCTCTTTAATTCTCATATTTAAGTCATAGGTATAGGAAATCTCATTTCCATTTAAATTATCTATTACTTTTTTAGCTAAGTCTAATGCTCCTTCTGATCCCTTTGAATGCACTTCTGTAATTGAAGATTGTATTCCCATTTCTTCTATGAGATTGCTTAAAAGTTCTAGTTCGCTATCTGTATCACTAGGAAATCTATTTATACTTATAATAGGTGTTATATTAAATGTTTTAATATTCTCTATATGTTTTTCTAAATTTTTAAATCCTTCTTTTAAGGCTTCTAAATTTTCGGAATTTAGCTTATCTTTTTCAATATTTCCATTTAATTTCAAAGCTCTAATACTAGCTACAATAACTACAGCAGAAGGTATAATATCAGCATATCTACATTTTATATTTAAAAATTTCTCCGCTCCAAGGTCTGCACCAAAACCAGCTTCTGTAACTACATAGTCTGCTAGAGAAAGTGCCATTTTTGTTGCAATAATAGAGTTACAACCATGGGCTATATTTGCAAAAGGCCCTCCATGAATTATTGCTGGTGTGTTTTCAGTTGTCTGTACTAAATTTGGCTTAATTGCATCTTTTAAAATTAATAACATTGCACCTGCAGCCTTTAAGTCTCCAGCAGTAATAGGATTTGAATTTACATCATATGCAACAATCATCTTTGAAAGCTTATTTCTTAAGTCGTCAAAGTCTCTTGCAAGAGTGAGGACTGCCATTATC
>JAEZUZ010000055.1 GCA_023443345.1 Bacillota bacterium | reverse complement strand
TGAACGTATTCAAAAATCCTTAGGATACTTATCTCCTATCGAGTATAGACTAAAATATTCATAATCTTTTTATTTGCTGTGTACTTGACAGGGTATAGTATCCTTAGGCTCTTTTTTATTTGTCTTTATTTAATTATCAATATAACGTATAATTAATGTTACCTGATGTGTTCTTCAGGTAGAAAGGAGTTCTTATGACTTTGTATGGGAATTTGTTAGAATTAGAAAAACAAGGTACTCCAATTAGAGTTGGCGTCATCGGTGCTGGACAGATGGGGTATGGTATGGTATCACAAATATCTACAATTCCAGGAATGATAGTTGCAGGAATAAGCGATTTAAATCTAAAAAGAGCACAAATAGCAGCAGATGCTTACAATGCCTATTCTAAAGAAAAAGTAGATATTTTAGTTAGTAAGAACTTTAAAGAAATTATTAATTCAGAGTCTGTTGAAATTATTGTAGATGCAACAGGTATACCTGAGGCAGGAGCAAAGATATGTTTAGAGACTCTTATTGCTAAGAAACATTTAGTTCTATTAAATGTAGAAGTTGATATAACAATTGGCCCTCTCATGAAAAAGCTCTTTGATGCAGCAGGACTTATATATACAGGTTCAGATGGTGATGAACCGGCTGCAACTCTACAGATGTTTGAGTTTGCAAAGAGTATGGGAATGGAAGTTCTAGTTGCAGGTAAGGGAAAGAACAATCCGTTAAAATTTGATGCAAATCCAGATACGGCAAGAGAAGAAGCTCTGTCTAAGGGAATGAATCCCCATATGTTGGCATCATTTCAAGATGGCACAAAGACGATGGCAGAGATGAATCTTTTAGCTAATGCAACAGGTTTTGTACCTGATAAGGTAGGAATGCATGGAATTTCTGCAGATTTAGATGGAACTGTAGAGAAGTTAAATTTAGTTGAAAATGGAGGAATTCTATCAAAATTTGGAGTTGTTGAGTATGTAGATGGATTAGCTCCTGGTATTTTTTGTATTGTCAAAGGACAGAATCAAGCGGTTATGAACGAAATGAACTATATCATGAGAAAAGGTGAAAGAGAGCACCATATTCTATATAGACCATTTCACCTTGGAAGTTTAGAGACACCTATAACGATAGCTAGGGCAATATTTGAACACTCACCGGCAATTGTACCTCTAGGAGCACCAGTTGCTGAAACTGTAGCAGTTGCTAAGAAGGACATCAAAAAGTCAGAGAAGATTGATGGAATTGGCGGTTATTGTGTAAGAGGAACTATTGAGACCCATAAAGAGATGTCTGAGAAAAAGCATATTCCAATAGGATTGATTGGATACAATTGTTTTGCAAAAAGAGATATAAAAGCTGGAGAATTTTTAACTGAAGAAAATGTAGAACTTGATACATCTACAACAGTTTACAAACTTAGAAAATTACAAGATGAATATTTTGGGTAGGATAGTTATATGAATTATATGGTAAAAATTGCAATTATTTTTACTACAATTTTAGCTATACAATCATTATTGACAATATACCAGATTAGATATTATTCTAGATTTTTGAGAAATCTTACAAGAAAATATTCAGGAAACAAGGGATATACCCTTAGAACAGAAGTCTATAAGAAGAAATTAAGTAGTATAATAGTTGCTGTAGTTTGTGATGAATTAGATAGAGTTGTAGAGATGTATTTTTATCAAGGAAGTACTTTCTTTTCTAAATTTAAAAGATGTACAGATTATGATGGAAAAGTTTTAGAATATGCTATTTTAAAAGGAGATAATTCTAAGGAAAATATCGTTCTCAAAAAACTGATAGATAGCTATTATAAAGGAAGTGAAGATGAGTTATATTGAATGGTTGGGGAAAAATTTTATCGGATTATTCCAAGCTGGTGGCGAGACATTTATAAGTTTGGTCACTGGAATTGTTCCCATGCTAGTTGTACTTCTAACTTTTACTTATTCTATTGTTTCAATAATAGGAAAAGAGAGAGTTAATAAAGTAATACAGAAGAGTTCTAATATTCTTATTTTAAGATATACTATTATGCCTATTTTGTCTGTTATGCTACTTACAAGTCCTATGGCATTTACTTTTGGAAGATTTCTAAAAGAAGAATATAAGCCAGCATTTTACGACGCAGCTGTTTCATTTGTTCACCCTGTTACAGGACTTTTTCCCTATGCCAATGCTGGTGAGTTATTTGTATACTTAGGTATTGCAAATGGTGTTATAAAAGCTGGATATGATCAGGCAAACCTGGCAATAAGATATTTTCTATGTGGTATAGTTGTCATACTTCTAAGAGGATTTATCACTGAGAAGATTACTAAGTACTTAATGAAAAAAGAAAATATTGACTTATAGATTGAGGCTACATGTTGAAATATAGTAAAGTTAGAATAAATAGTGGACCTGGCGGTTGGGGCAAGGGCTTTGAACTTATGCCTCAAGCAAGAAAAACTAAAGTTGTCTCAATAACAGGTGGAGGGATTCATCCTGTAGCTCAAAAGATATCTGAATTAACAGGTGCAGAAGTTATTGATGGTTTTTCCAACCTGGTAGAAGATGATGAAATTTTAGTTGCAATAGTTGACTGTGGTGGGACAGCAAGAATTGGAGTATATCCTATGAAGGGGATACCAACAATAGATGTTCTTCCTGCATCCCCATCTGGGCCACTTTCAAAATATATAAATGAAGAAAACTTTGTCTCAGGTGTAACTCTAGATGATGTTGAATTGGTTAAAGAAGAGAGCCTTTCAAGTATTACCGAGAATTTTGACGAAAAATATAGACAAGCAAGGGCTAATTACTCAAATAGTAAAGAGGCAATCTTAGTCAGATTCTCTAGAGGTATAGGAAGGATAATGAGCATTTTCTATCAATCAGGTAGAGAAGCTATAGATATGTTGATCAAAAATATAATTCCATTTATGGCTTTTATAAGCATGCTGATAGGAATTATAAACTATACAGGTATAGGAGATATGATAGCTAGGTTAATATCCCCTATTTCTGATTCAATACTAGGGATGGCAATCATATCACTGATATGCAGTTTGCCATTTTTGTCCCCAATACTTGGTCCTGGAGCAGTAATTGCTCAGGTAATTGGTGTACTAATTGGAACACAGATAGGACTTGGAGCAATCCCAGTTACATATGCACTTCCAGCACTTTTTGCAATAAATACTCAAGTAGGTTGCGATTTCATTCCTGTTGGACTCTCTCTTGCAGAAGCAAAACCTGAAACAGTACAAGTGGGAGTTCCAGCGATACTTTATAGTCGCGTTATTACAGGTATACTTTCTGTTATAATTGCTTGGATATTTAGTATTGGAATGTATTAAGGAGAATAGATGTTTGAAAGTAAAATTACAGGAATTGGCAAATTAGTGGAGGACTTTAAAAAAGAGATGTTGGTAGTTCTATTTAGAGACAATGCTTCAGAACAGTTAAAAGAGATATCTGTAATTCATAACTACATAGATAGTCCCGATGGAGTTCTTGAAGTTGGTTCTAAAATTGAACTTGGCAATAATATTTATACTATAACTAAAGTTGGAGAGATAGCAAATAAAAATTTTCAGGAACTTGGACATATTTCAATATACTTTAGAGATGGCGATTCCGAAATACTTCCAGGATCTATAAC
>JAEZUZ010000096.1 GCA_023443345.1 Bacillota bacterium | reverse complement strand
CTCTAGGCTACTTCCAGTATTCATAATGGCTGGAGCAGTAAATGTAGGTTATGTGATATCTATATATTTATTTGGAGAGAATAAGTATAGAGAAGTTATAAGAAAGAATATAGTTTCAGGTTTTATGGGAATAGGAGAACCACTGCTTTATGGAGTAACTCTTAAATTAGATAGGAGTATATTATATTTATCTATAGCCTCAATTTTTGCAGGATCATATGTGCTTACAAAGTTGGTAAGTACTCTTTCAGTTGGCCTATCTGGAATACTTGGGATATTAATTTTAGATCATGGAAGTATAGTTTACTACTTAATAGGGCTGATCGTCTCTTACATATCTGGTTTTATATCTGGAATATTTAGAATTAAGATATTTAAAAAGCAAGCTTAGGCTTGCTTTTTTGTTATAAATAAAAAACACAGTAGTTAACTACTGTGTCACAAGTCTTATCCAATTATAATTTCTTCAACTTGTTCTGGTCTTTCTTCATTTTTTTCTTTTTTAAATTTTTTGGCAATTTTGCTTGCTCCATCATATGCGGAGTTCATTCCCTTAGCTGTTACGCCTGTGATTTTTTCTACATTGTCCATAATTCCAGGAACTTTGATAATGATTTCATCAATTTCTGCTCTTCTTTCCTGAATTAACTTTCTTACAGTTCTAAGAGAAATAATAAATTCTTTTAGTAAAATTATTAGATAAACGATAAATAGAATTAGAACTATCCATAATGCGATATAGATTAAATCTTTAATACTAAAAACTACTTGGGTATTCATAATGACTGATTCCTTTCTAACTTATATAGAGGTTATACCCAATTTATAGAGAATATAACGCGCGTCTGTCCTTTAATCCCTTTAAAATTGTCTCTCTTGCTCTGACTGCCTTTTCCTTTGGAAGATTAGGGACATCCTTAAGTTTGTAATCAATTCCCAACTGTTCATATTTATGAACTCCAAGTGTGTGATATCCAAGTACTTCTATACTCTGTACATTTCTAAAACCACCCAGAAAGTAACCTAAATTGTATAGATCTTCTTCCTGATCGTTAATTCCCGGCACAACTACATGTCTAATAATCATAGGTATGCCTTTAAAGTCGAGATATTTACTAAAGAGAATAGGTTTTTCCAATTTTGCAGAAGTAATAAATAGATGTTTTTTCTCATCTATGTGTTTAATGTCTAATAGAACTAAATCTGTATATTTCATAAGCTCATCAAACTTATCAATTATTGATTCATCAAAAAATATTCCTGAAGTATCTAGTGCTGTATGGATATCTCTCTTTTTGCACTCTCGAAATAACTCTGTTAGAAAGTCGAGTTGACCAAGTGCTTCACCACCACTTGCAGTAATTCCACCTTTTGTGTAATAATGTCTATTTTTCTCATATCCACTTAAAATTTCCTCAACAGTCATTTGATTGCCTATGCCAAATTTCCAAGTATCTGGATTGTGACAATATAGACAACGAAGAGGACAGCCCTGAAAAAACACGACATATCGTGTACCAGGGCCGTCAACTGTTGAAAAAGTATCTATTGAGTGAATATACCCCTTAGATCTTGTCATGGAATGTTCTTGAAATTACTTCGTCCTGTTGTGCCTTTGTAAGTGAGTTAAACTTAACAGCATATCCAGAAACACGAATGGTTAACTGTGGATATTTTTCAGGATGAGCTTGAGCATCTAGTAGTGTCTCACGGTTAAATACGTTTACATTTAGGTGATGGCCACCACTATTCATATATCCATCTAGAATATTTACTAGATTATCTATTTGTTGTTTATTTGTGTTCATAATTCCTCCTATATACTACAGCTTACGCAACCATCTTCTAAGTTGATTGCCACATCGCCAATTATTAATTCATCATCTTTTCCTAGAGCTCCAGGAATAATTGAGAATGTGTTGCTAATACCATCAGCAGCATCTTTAAAGTTAATTTTAGCTACACTTGATAGTGAAGCAATTGCGCCATGGCTATCTCTGCCGTGCATTGGATTTGCACCAGGAGCGAATGCCTCTCCCTTTGCTCTACCATCTGGAGTAGCACCAGTATGTTTTCCATACATTACATTTGATGTGATTGTAAGAATACTTTGAGTTGCAAAGCCATCTCTATAAGTCTTATTTTCTCTTATGTATTCCATAAATGTATGAACTATCATAGCTGCAAGTTCATCAACTCTATCGTCGTCATTTCCATACTTAGGGAAGTCTCCCACTATTTTGTAGTCAACAACTATTCCGTCTTCATCTCTTATTGGATGAACTTTAGCATACTTAATTGCTGAAAGGCTATCTGCAACTACACTTAGTCCAGCAATACCTGTTGCAAACCATCTCTTAACTTCTCTATCGTGAAGAGCCATTTGAACTTTTTCGTATGCATATTTGTCGTGAGAGTAGTGAATTATATTAAGGGCATTTACATAAACCCCTGCTAACCACTTTAACATGTCCTTGTATTTAGAAAGTACATCTTCGTAATCAAGAACATCACCCTCTACAGGTCTAAATTTAGGACCGATTTGTTTTTTAGAAATTTCGTCAACACCACCATTTATAGCATATAGAAGTGCCTTAGCTAAGTTTGCCCTAGCACCGAAGAACTGCATTTCTTTTCCTAATCTCATAGGAGAAACACAGCAAGCTATAGCGTAATCATCTCCATGAGTAACTCTCATGATGTCATCATTTTCATACTGAATTGATGAAGACTGGATACTCATTTTTGCACAGAAATTTTTAAAATTTTGTGGGAGTAATTTTGACCAAAGAACTGTTAGATTTGGTTCTGGTGAAGGTCCAAGGTTTGTAAGTGTGTGGATGTATCTAAAAGCAGTCTTTGTAACTAAAGTTCTGCCATCTAAACTCATACCACCTATTGATTCAGTTACCCAAGTTGGGTCTCCTGCAAAAATATCGTTGTATTCAGGAGTTCTTGCAAATCTTACAAGTCTCAACTTCATTATGAAGTGATCTATTATTTCCTGAATTTGCTGTTCTGTATAAGTCCCATTATCGAGGTCTCTTTGAGCATAGATATCTATAAATGTTGTAGTTCTACCTAAGCTCATAGCAGCACCATTTTGTTCCTTAACAGCAGCTAGATAACCAAAGTATAGCCATTGTACAGCTTCCTTTGTATCTCTTGCAGGTCTTTCTAATTCTAATCCATACATGTGGCCAAGTTCTATTAGTTCTTTAAGAGACTTTATCTGATCTGATAATTCCTCTCTTAATCTCATGATATCTTGATCCATTGTAACTGGAGTAGTATTTCTTTGATTGATTTTATCTTCAATCAATCTGTCAATACCATATAGAGCAACTCTTCTGTAGTCACCAATTATCCTTCCTCTTCCATAAGCATCAGGAAGGCCAGTGATAAGGTGAGCACTTCTGCAAGCACGCATGTCATCTGTGTAGATGTCAAAAACGGCCTCATTGTGAGTCTTTCTATATTTAGTAAAGATTTCCTTGAGTCTATCACTCATTTCGTATCCGTTGTCAGAGCAAGCTTTCTGAGCTACACGAATACCGCCATATGGTTGTAAAGAACGCTTAAGTGGAGCATCTGTCTGAAGTCCCACAATTACTTCTAGGTCTTTATCTATATAACCTGCTTTGTGAGAAGTGATAGAGCTTACCACATCAGTGTCCATATCTAAAACTCCATTATTGCTGTGCTCTTTTTCAAAAAGTTCAAGAACTTTTTTCCAAAGTTTATTAGTAGCATCAGTTGGTGGAGTTAAAAAACTATCATCACCTTCATAAGGTGTCATGTTTTGTTGGATGAAGTCCCTGACATTTATATCCTTTTGCCAGACTCCGCCTTTAAAGTTTTTCCAAGCTTCCAAGGCAACCTCCTTTTTTGATCCTCTTTAAATAGGTATTTAAAAGAGGAAATCTATATTAAGTTATTACGTGAATAACATTTTCATTATACCCTATAAAAGTTTTTAAACATAGATTTTGATTAAAAATAACTAATAATATATAATAAATTGTATGAATATCGTATATATTCTTAGGTGTAGTGATGGAACATTTTATACTGGATACACTACAGATTTAAATAGAAGAATAAAAACTCACAACTTAAAAAAGGGTTCGAAATATACTAGATCTAGAACGCCTGTAGAATTAGTTTTTTACATACAATTTCAGGATAAATCTCAAGCTTTAAGAGCTGAGATAAGATTGAAGAAGTTAACTCACTCACAGAAGCAATTGTTAATAGAAGGGAAATTAGATGTCGATTGGTGTATTTGATGCAATTGGACCAATAATGGTTGGTCCTTCAAGTTCACATACTGCCGGAGCTATGAGGCTTTCACAGTTAGCACGAAAGATTTTTAGGGGAAATATATACAAAGTTACTTTTACTTTGTATGGATCATTCCAAAAAACTTATAAAGGACATGGTACAGATAGAGCATTAGTTGCAGGGATACTTGGATATGAATTAAGTGATTCAAGAGTTCCTAATTCTTTAGAGGAATCTGAAAAAGCTGGACTTATAGTTTCTTTTGAGATGGGACAAAACTCTAATGAGTATCACCCAAATACTGTTGACATACTAGTTGAAGGAGATGGGAAATCTCTATTTTTAAGAGGAGAGAGTGTAGGAGGTGGAAGAATACATATCTCTAAGATTGACGAAATAGATGTAGATTTCTCTGGAGAAAAACCTACACTTCTTATTCAACAGGAAAACAAGAGTGGAGTTATAGCTCATATTTCCAGATGTGTTGGAGATATAAATATATCCACTATGAGAGTATATGAAAAAAGTAGAGAGGTAGCATTTACTATTCTTGAGACTGATGATGAATTAAATGATTCAATATTAGAGAAAATAAGAAGTTTTCAAGCTATTAAAGAGGTTAGATATATATGTCCGAAATAAATCAATATTCATTTAATACTGCTCAAGAACTCCTTAAGATATGTAAAGATAAAAATTTAAAAATATCCCAAGTTATGAAGAAACTTGAATCTCTTGAAAGCGGGCTTAGTATAGAAGAAGTCGAGAATAAGATGTCTAATTACTTAGATGCAATGGTAGAGTCTGTTGAAAGGGCAAGAAAGTTTCACTTAAAGAGCATAGGTGGTTTTCTTGGAGGAGAATTGAGACAAGTACTGACTACTCTAGATACAAAGTTCAACTTGATGGGGACTCTCACAACCAAAGCTATGGCCTATGCAATGGGAGTTTTAGAAGTCAATGCAAGTATGGGAGTAATTGTTGCTGCGCCAACAGCAGGAGCAGCAGGTATAATTCCTGGAGTTCTCACAGCTTTTAGTGAAGAGTTTAACATGACTAGAGAGCAACAGATTGACTTTCTATTTCATTCTGGAGCCATTGGCACAATAATAATGAAGAATGCAACTATAAGTGGCGCTGTTGGAGGATGTCAGGCAGAGACGGGATCAGCTTCAGCAATGGCAGCTTCAGCTATATGTGAGTATTTAGGAGCAGATGTAGAGACAAGCTATCAAGCAGGTTCATTTGCATTACAAAATTTAATGGGATTGATATGTGATCCTGTCTTAGGACTTGTTGAGGCTCCATGTCAGATGAGAAATGCATCAGCAGCAAGTAATGCAATACTAAGTGCACAGATGGCAATATCTGGAATAAAGAGTGTAATAAGTTTTGATAAGACAATTATTGCTATGTACAAAGTGGGAAAAAGTTTGCCACACGAACTAAGAGAAACAGCATTAGGCGGAATAGCCTTTGAATATGAACAAGGAGATTGATATGAAAGAAAAGTACTATATTACTATGGCTATTGCCTATACATCTAGGGTACCTCATATTGGCAATACATATGAAGCAGTTCTTACAGATGCAATCAGCAGATATAAAAAACTTAGAGGATATGATGTATATTTTCTAACAGGTACAGATGAGCACGGTCAAAAAATACAGGAAGAAGCCCTTAAAAATGGGAAGACACCAAAGGAATATGTAGATGGTATTTGCTCTGAATTAAAAAATATCTGGAAGATGATGAATATCGACTATACAAACTTTATTAGAACTACAGATGAAAAACATAAACTAGTAGTACAGAAGATATTTAAACAGCTCTATGAACAGGGAGATATATACAAAGGAGATTACGAGGGATATTACTGTGTACCTTGTGAATCTTTCTATACAGAATCACAACTAGTAGATGGAAAATGTCCTGACTGTGGACGAGAAGTTAAGCTTACAAAGGAAGAATCATATTTCTTTAGACTATCAAAGTATGAAGACAGGCTGAAGAAGCATATAGAAGAAAATCCTGATTTCATATATCCTGCAAGCAGAAAAAACGAAATGCTTAACAACTTTATAAATAAGGGATTAAAAGACTTATGTGTCTCTAGAACAAGCTTTGATTGGGGTATTCCAATAGAGATTGAAGAGGGTCATATTGCCTATGTATGGATAGATGCTCTTAGCAACTATATATCTGCAATAGGATATAAGAGTGATGATGAAAGACTATTTAATAAGCTCTGGCCAGCAGATGTACATGTAGTAGGTAAGGATATAGTGAGATTTCACACAGTATATTGGCCTATATTTTTAATGGCGTTGGGGCTTCCGCTTCCTAAACAGATTTATGGACATCCTTGGTTACTTTCTGTAAGTGATAGTGGTCAGACAGAAAAGATGAGTAAGTCAAAGGGAAATGTACTTTATGCCAATGATTTGGTTAAAGATTATTCAACTGATAGAGTTAGATATTCAGTTTTAAGGGAAATGCCATTTGCTGATGATGGATATTTTTCAAGAAACATACTAATTCAAAGGACAAATGTAGAGTTAGTAAATATAATTGGAAATTTGCTTCATAGAACAACCTCTATGTCTAAGAAATATTTTGATAATCTAATTAAAAAGCCAGAGAAATTTGAAGATGTAGATAGAGAGTTGATTGATTTTCTTTTTGAATCTAAAAATAGATATGAAAATTATATGGATTCTTTCTATGTATCTAAGGCAATGAATGAAGTTGTAGAGATAGCAAAGGCTACAAATAAATATATTGATATTACAATGCCTTGGAAATTAGCTAAAGAAGATACAAAAAGACTCAATACAGTTATGTATGTACTTCTTGAAAATTTAAAGTATGTTGGAATAATGTTAAATCCATTTGTTCCTGAAACATCTCAGAAGCTTTTAAATCAGATAGGAATTAATAACTTAGACTATAGTGAGCTTGACAACTATGGATCTATCGATGAGTACAAGACAACAGTAGGTGAAGTACTATTTGAAAGACTTGATTTAATTGAAGATAATGAGCCTAAAGAGGAAAGGGTTGAATATAAGCCGGAAATTTCAATTGATGACTTCTCAAAAATGGATATAAGAATTGTAAAGATATTAGAGGTTGAAGATCATCCTAAGGCCGACAAATTATATGTACTTAAACTAGATGTTCAGGGGGATATAAGAGAGGTTGTTTCTGGAATAAAGAACTATTATTCTAAAGAGGAATTAATCGGAAAGAAAGTGGCATATTTAGCAAATCTAAAGCCAATTAAACTTAGAGGAGTTGAATCAAGTGGAATGGTTCTTGCTCAAAGTAAAGATGACAGAGTCGTTTTACTTGAAGGAAGTATAGAAGGAGCAATTGTAGGATGATGTTTGATACTCATACTCACCTCTATATAGATGATTTAGAGAGTAAGATAAAACAGGCAAATAGTGTAGGTGTTAAATATATGATGATTCCTTCTATTGACATACCTACATGGGATAAGATTATTAAACTTGTTGAAAAATATGATGGTATTTATGGAGCCATTGGAATTCATCCAACAGATGTAAGAGATATAGATTTATCAAAGTTTAATAGAATTAATAAGTTGCTAACTCACAAAAAGATAAAAGCAGTTGGAGAAATTGGACTTGATTTCTATAGAGATAATAATAAGGATGAGCAAATAGAGTGGTTTATAAAGCAACTAGATATAGCTAAGAAATTTGAACTGCCTGTAATTATTCACTCAAGAGAGGCTCATAAAGAAACATTAGAAGTTCTTGATTTTGTAGATAATTATAAAACAGGAGTAATTTTGCACTGCTATTCAGGTTCAGCAGAACTAGCTAGAGAATACAATAAAAGAGGTGCATATATATCGCTTGCAGGCCCTGTTACTTACAAAAATGCAAAGATACCGAAAGAAGTTGCAAAGGTAGTAGATGAGGATTTACTTCTAATAGAAACAGATAGTCCATGGCTTACACCTGAGCCTTTCAGAGGCAAGAAGAATGATCCGTCTAAGGTTGAATATGTAGCTAGAGAAATAGCAAACTTAAGGGGGATTGAATTTGAGGAGTTATGTCAAATAACTACCAATAATGCAAAGAGAGTATTTAAGATTGAGAATTAAAGAGACTATAGTTGTTGAAGGGCGTGATGATAAAATAAATTTAAAGAGATTTCTTGATTGCGATATCATTGTAACCAACGGTTTCAATATATCAAAGGAAACTTTTAAAAGAATTGAGACAGCATATAGAAGAAATGGAATAATAATTTTTACAGACCCCGATTCAGCAGGAAATAGAATAAGAAAAAAAATACTTGAAAGATGCAAGGATGCAAAGCAGGCATTTTTGACAAAAAAACAGGCACATCGAGATGGCAATATTGGAGTTGAGAATGCAAGTGAAAAGGACATACTCAAAGCTCTAGAGAATGTCAGAGAAATAGATGAGTCTAAAGATACTTTTACTAGGATTGACTTAATTAGATATGGATTAGTTGGTCAAAATAATTCTGCACTAATAAGAGATATTTTAGGAAACAAATTACAGATAGGGTATGCAAGTTCAAAGGAATTTTTAAAAAGGCTAAATACATATTCAATCTCTAGAGAAGAACTCGAGATAGCACTAGAAGAGGTAAGGAGTGAAATTAACTAAACCAAGTGATATTAAAGCGTGGATGGAAGTTAATAATTGCAATTTTCAGAAGAAATTCGGTCAGAATTTTCTAATAAATGATGCAGTACTTGATAAGATGTTTAAAGAATCAAATTTAAAGAGCGATAAGTACATAGTAGAAATAGGACCGGGAATTGGTGCTATGACTAGTAGGATAGCTGCTTTTACAGATGAATTTACTGCAATTGAGATAGATAATAAATATGCAAGTTGGATAGAGAGCTATTTCAAAAATGCAAAAGTTATTAATAGAGATGTCTTGGAGGTTGACTTTAGTAAATTTCCAAGTGGGATGCAAATTATAGGAAATCTTCCTTACAATATTACAACTCCAATCATAATGCATATCCTTGAAAATGACATAGACTTCTCATCTCTACATTTTCTAATGCAGAAGGAAGTTGCACAGAGAATTGTATCAGAACATTCAACTAAGGAGTATGGAAGGCTATCTATACTGTGTCAGGCACTTTGTAATGTTGAACTTGGTCTAGTTATTAAGCCAGAGAATTTTATGCCAAGGCCAAAGGTAGACTCACAACTTGTACATTTTTATAAGAAAGATGTAAAATTTGAAGAACTTAAAAAGACTTTTGAGCTTGTAAAAGTTGCTTTTGCCCATAGAAGAAAGACGTTGAGAAAAAATCTAAAGGGCATTGTAGATGAAAAGTGTTTAGAGAAATTCCTAATTGACTCAAAAAAGACATTAGATGCAAGACCAGAAAATTTAAGTGTTCAAGAATATATAAGGCTATCTGAATATATCAGATAGCCTTTTCTTTTCTGCCATATATAGATTTATTAAAGGAAGATAATTTAAAATCTGATTTCTATATAGATTTATCTCATATTTTTCAAGTTCCTCTGTTATAGGAATTGATTTTCTATTAGTTATATCACTTTTATAGAAATAATATTCTATTATTTCAAGGGGAACAAAGAAGTACCTATCTACTTTTTTATAGTGAAAAATCATAAATCCAATTCCACCTTGATCGCTGAAGTTCCTTAGGAATTTAACTTGATGATCGTGGATATTTGATAGTGGAAGAGCAGTTTTGGTTGTCTCTTTTGCATCAAAGCACACAGGAATTTTTTGTATTACTCCCATATAATCTACGGTTGAAGCTTTTTCAAAGTATGCAAGAGTAATTTGTCCCTTTTCGTTCATTTTTGTAACTGTAATTGGTACAGGAATTTTTTCCATGAGTGCATAATTATTTTTTAGATAGTAGCTGTGAGTGTGATTTATAAGTTCTTCCAAACTATCGCCAAGGTGTCCTCTAGATC
>JAEZUZ010000001.1 GCA_023443345.1 Bacillota bacterium | reverse complement strand
AGTGACAAGATTTACAAAGACTCATAAGATTATCTTCGTCATTAGTTCCACCACGAGAAAGAGGAAGTATGTGATGTACTTCCTCTACCTTTGTCATTCTATTTTCTTTTAAGCACATCTCACAAAGTGGGTGCTCTGCTACATATCTTTTTCTTATATGTCTCCACGCTTTTCCATAATGCTTATGAGTGTTAGGATCTCGTTTATATTTTTCATAATTTTTGTTATATTCTTTCTCATGCTTCTTACAGAATCGTCCATCAACTAACTTAGGACAACCTGGATGAGAACAAGGTCTCTTAGGTTTTCTTGGCACTTTATCACTCCACAAGAAAAGCCCTGAAAATTTGATCTCCAAGGCTGATTTTATTATTCTTTTGCTATTCTAACTATATTACATTTCTCTACTCTCATTCTATCAACTTTACTCTCATGTTTATGATATAATTATTTTGTTTGAATTAGAGATAAAGAGTTGATATTCTCACACTAATAATTTTTTTAGGTTATGTTATAAATATATTGTACCATAGTTAGTAAATGGATTTATAGATAGGCTTTTTACTTCAATATTGTCATTCGTTATTTTTTCGTACTATAGATATTTTTTTATTCTGGTGCATTAATTTTAAGAGACTTGATTTTACTTTAACATAACGAATTGTTAATATCTATTTTACCTGATAAGCATATAATTTGATTTGAAGATTAGTGGAGGTCATAAGTTTTGATGTGAGCTTTGATATTATTTTAATAAATGCAATTTAAGCTCTGAAGTTAGATTCCAGAGGAATACGTTGTACTAATTAAAAGTAATTATTCTGCTTAATTGGAAATGGGGTGAAATGAAAAATAATTAAGAAAGGAATAGGATTAAAGTAGTATAGAACTTAAACTTCAAGATTTAGACCGAGAATGAATTATGTTATTGTAGATGGAATAAAGGGTTTATAAAACTCTAATATGAAACTTTTGTTGTAAAAAACTAAAAACTTACAGGAAGGAGACAATTATGAAAAGAAGTAAAGTGTTTAAGAGATGCCTAACAGTTGTAATAATGATATCAATACTAGCTATGTCAACAATACCTACTTATGCTTATAGTAATACTACAGACCCAATAACTAAAAATTATTATCTTTCCGAGGATGATGTTGTAAATTCATTTAGTGAGGAAATGGTGGATAATAAAGGAAATATAATATCTGTAGAAACTGAAAAGCTATATGATTCAACCGCAATCCAAGTGAAAGTTTATCTGAATAATGAATTATCACAAATATCTTTAGTTGATGGAGATAAGATATATTATAAAGATGTAACTAAGAGTATTAGTAATGTTAACGATGACGCTTTTGATGTTTCTGATTATGACAAGGTTTATAATCTTGAAGAAAACATATCTTTTGAGAATGATTTAAGAGATTTATATCCAGAAAATGAAGAAAGCTATAAATCATATTCAGATGGATGGGCTTTTTATAAAAATTATGGACCTATTTCATGGTACTCCGGTACGAAACCTTGTGCATTATATTTTATGAACTATGATGAGGAACCAGATCAACATAGATTTAATGCCAGAACTGTGAGAATAACAGCAGGAACACCGGTCTCTGTTGCAATAGGTTTGGTAGTAGGTTATGCAACTTCTACTTTAACTCCATTAGGAATACTTAGTATTATTGGATGCTCGATTGCAGGAGATGTTATAACCAACTATGTTTTTAGTGAACTAACATTTTCTACTCAAAGGGTTAGGTATAGGCCTATGATTAATGGTAGAGAAATTTTTGGAGATGCCTATATAGATAAGTTATGGCTAATAAATCACGATAACCTTACAAATAGAGACTCATTCCATTTAGCACAAAATGTATATAGATCTAATAGAGGAACTTCTCCAGATGAAATCGCTAGAAATGCGCAAATTGCTGAAGCACAAGGTCAGTACTAATACTGTAATTTCAATAATTCCATTTATCGTTCTAATATTAATTATTGTAGCTGATATTATTTTATATGCTGTAGATATAATGGTAACACCTTATATAACGATTTTCTTTTGTCTGCTAATAGTTTTTTTTAAACATCTCAATGATCGAACATTGGCAGTTAGTTATATACTTGTTACAATCAGTTTAATATCATTCCTTTATTTAAAGCCTAACTATACTATTAATCAAGCAACACAAACATTGAAAAAAAATTCTTTCACAAACATAAAAATTGAACAGTTAGGTTATATAAAGAGGAAAAATATATTAGTTAGAGGTGCATATGTATTTTGCACAGAAGATGGAAAAATGATAATTTTTGATAATACTAATGGCAAGTTTCATATAGCAAATAATTAGAATCTAGAAGAGTTTCGTGTGACGCATAAATGCCATCACCCGATTCTTTTATACCTCTACATTTTTTAAAGCCCTACTATGAAGTCTAAAGATATGCTGAATTGAGTAATTCATCTCAACAGCGATTTTCTCCCATGTCTCAAAGCAGAGATATCTTTTTTCAAGTACAACTTGAAGTTCTTTATCTTCAATCTTTTTTATTGTTCTAACTATTTCTTTTTTGAAATCTACCAATCTATCTATATCCCTATTGACTTCTTCTTGTAGGTCTATAATCTTTACGATTGTATCTTCAAGTTTCGATGTTCCTCTGTTGGGACTCTTAGGCATATCTGATAGTGTTGATGTAGCTTTTGTAGCTAGTGCATTTAAACTTTCAACTTGCTCCAGCTTACTGTTAATTCTTTTGTCTAAATAAAAAGCTTGTTTTAAATATTCTTTTGCGTTCATTTCTTACCTCCGTAATTTTTTGAGGTAAGTTCTCCATAGAACCTCTTCTCATTTTAAATTTGCTTTTACTGCATCTATAAGTGCAGCTTGTGTCTTGTTCTTATTTTCTAATGCCTTAATCACATCTTCATCAATAGTTCCTTTAGCTAGTATGTGATGAATTACAACTGTTTCTTTTTGTCCTTGCCTATAAAGTCTTGCATTTGTTTGTTCATAAAGTTCTAAGGACCAAGTAAGAGAAAACCAAATAAGTGTTGATCCTCCAGCTTGTAGGTTTAGTCCATGGCCAGCAGATGCTGGATGGATAATGGCTACAGGAATCTTACCTCGATTCCATTCTTTAAAGTCGCCACTTGTCTTAAGTTCTCTTACATCAAACTTGTCTTTTATTCTTTTCAAATCTGACTTATACCAATAAGCTATTAGAACAGGTTTACCATTTGCACCCTCTATTAAATCTTCTAAAGCATGAAGCTTTCTATCGTGGATATGAATCATATTTTTATCTTCATCATAAACAGAACCCGATGCCATTTGAAGTAACTTATTAGAAAGGACTGCAGCATTTACTGCATCTATATCTTTATCCTTAATATTAACAACCAAGTCTTTTTTTAAGGTTTCATAGATATCCCTTTCTTTATCTGAGAGATTTACAAAGACTTCATTGTTTATCTTCTCTGGCATTTTTAGGTAATCTTCAGCTTTCATGGAAACTGTGATATCTGATATCTTTTCATAAATTGCATCTTCAGCAAAAGGTAGTGGTTTGTAAGAATAAATGATTGGTCCATTTCTCTTATCTGGTTTAAAGTAGATTTCCCTGTACTGACCAATAAATCTACCAAGTCTCTCTCCCATATCAAGCAGTCTAAATTCTGCCCATAAATCCATTAGGCCATTAGATGATGGAGTTCCAATAAGACCAACTATTCTTTTTACCTTTGGTCTAACTTTCATCAAAGCTTTAAACCTCTTTGACCTATGAGACTTAAAAGAGGATAGTTCGTCAATTACAATCATATCGTAGTTAAAGGACAGTTCGCTCTTATTTATTAGCCAATCTACATTTTCCCTATTGAT
>JAEZUZ010000090.1 GCA_023443345.1 Bacillota bacterium | reverse complement strand
ATACTAGATAGTATACTTCATTAACTTTCTTTCCAGCATCTTCACCAAAGTTAGCTTTATTCTCAGGTGCTTTTACAACTATTTGACGATATCCATCTGGAATTTCTTGAGGTTCAAGCTTCTTAGTTAGCCTTTCAGCTATCTTTTTTACTTCAATAGTTGTCTTATCAGATTCTAGATTATCATTTTTAGCAACTACATCTATAGTATTGCCAACAGTAGTTGTAACAGTACTCTTTAATGCAGTTCCCGGTTTAATCTTGATTACATAATTAGGTTGATCAGGTGTTCCTATGTTTTCACATATATTTCCTGCTTCTATCTTTTCTCTATTTCCAGTTGCAACAATATCTGCTGGAACCCAATTGTGTTCACCTTGTTTTACAACTTCATATGAATAATCCACTTGAGGAGTTGAACTAGTATCAGTATAACTAAATACTAATTTATTTGCTGAATCAGTAGGTTCTTTAACCATTAATTCTTGGTCTAATACCTTTAATGGCAATGCAGTAGGTGCTTGAGGTTTTACTTTAGGTACCTCTGGCACTGTCTTTGTAACAGTTTTTTCAACTCCATTAGCTGCAGTAACTACAACTGTTACGACATCACCTTCAGCTAGAGTCTTAGAACCACTAAATGGTATATCGATTGTTGAACTTTCACCTTTTGTATAGTCAATTACTTCTTCAATCTTAGCAGGATCATCGTGAGTTGCATCCTTAGTTTTTACAACAACCTTTACCTTATCTCCATCTTTAATATCAGTTGGAGCATTGATTGTTACCTTGTCAGCATCTTTAACTGGATCAGTTGCAAATGTAACATCTCCAATTACTCTCTTATCAACATTTAATTTAGCATCAGATGTAGCTGGTTTCTTATCTTTTTCAGTAAATTGAGCTCCAACATTTGATTTATCTTTTACATCTGTTAGATCAAATGTAACTGTTTTAGCATTAGGATCAATCACACCTTCAATTGGAAGTCCATCTTTTAGAATAGGTTGTCCAATTGAATCTACTAAAATAGCCTTTGCATCTTCTGTTGTAGCAGAATCTGGGATTGAGAATACTGCTTCAAATTTATCAGCATCCTTGTCATATTTTTGCTTAGGATCTGTCAATTTAGCAGAAGTTTCTCTTAATTCAACTGTTCTTTCAATTGTCTTGATAAGTCTGTCTTTTTCATCTCTTATCTCTACTACAATCTTATCTTTAGGCTCTACAGCAACTCCAATATTTTCTTCAAAAGCTGTTCCTGCATCTCTGATCATATCTTCTGTGATAGGCTTTTCTACAGGTTTTGCCTTGTCTTGATTTTTAGAATCTTTTACTAAAACTACGTACTTATCGCCATTTTGTAGTTGATTTGGACTATTAGGTAGGGTTAATGTAAAGTTTTCTGAATCATCATAAACTTTATCAATTGAACCATTATCTAATTTTCTCTTTTGTTCTGTAACTTCTGTTACTTTAACTTTTACATTTATAGTCTGCTTTGTTTCGTTATCCCATAGAGGAATAGAAATGTTGCCGCTAAAATCTGGTATATATGAATCTGAATCTGGGCTTAATAGTGTAGATATTACAGGATCCTTCTTTAAAGCCTCTTTTATTCTTTCAAGATCTCCCCAAATATTACTTTGATCATCTACTAAAACCTTAGGGAAGTTTTTAAGAGCATCTCTAAATCTCTTTTCAACAGACTCTTTGTCCTTTGGTTCAGTTAGATTAATTGCTTCATTTGTATAGTACGGGAATAGGAATGCTGGTCTTCCATCACTTCCTTCAGAAGTAACATGGATTTTGGCAGTATTTCTATTCATTTTTATATGATCAAGAGTTTGTTTATTCTCTACTTGTACATATTGAGGTGTTCTTTCATCTTCATTCGAAAAGTCTATGTCATTTCCCCATTTATTAAGTGAGTTATCTTTTCTCTTAAGTACACTTCCTAAAACAAGTGAGAAATTACCATTTTTATCTGCAACTGTTTCTGCAATAGGATTTATTTCTCTCCTATCTCCATCTTCCATTGGATATAGAGCGACAGTTGTATAAGGAGTAGTTTTACCTGTAACAACTGATCCAATAGCATATTTTAGTTTGCCATCTTCAGGATCAGCGATTGAATATTCAACTTTTCCTACAGTAGGGTCCTCTCCAAATATTTTGGACATTCCTTTGCTTTGACTTGAATCAACTATTGGAGACCATTTTTGGACACTACTTCCAGTATTAATGTGTTGGAAAGTTAAATCCTTAATTAAGTGACCCTTTACATCATTATTTGTAACAGTGCCTCTGCCTTGTACTGGAATAGATAAACGAGTTCTACTAAACTCTTGCATTTCTTGCCAAGAATCGCCATCAGTATTACCGCTTTCTGTAGAAGTACCTAATAGCTTTTCATAGTAATCTCTGAGATTGTCTTGATCATTATCTTCAAATACAGAAGCAGGTAAAACAGCATCTACTTGTTGTCTAACTTTACCATCATCATATGACTTGTAGTTTGCAGCAACAAAAGTAGACATAGGCATCATCTGTGTATTTGTGTCTCTACGTACCATATTCCATTTTTCATCTTTGAAAAATGCCATAGGATCACGCTTAGTTCTAAACTTGACACCAACTCTCACATTACCGTAGTCACCATTACTAGTAATGTATTGGAAACGCATACCATAGCCAAGGTCATTTAATAGGAAGTGAGCTACAGATTTATTGCTATTTCCCCAAGTTTTATCTACATATCCACTACCATTTGGAGGATTATACATATTCTGAATTTCATCATTGTTAGAATACGATAAATTCTTTAACTCAAATGAGTTCTCTCCATAGCTCGTATCAAGTTTATATGTTTGCATTTGTATGCCATCATTTTCCAAGAATTTTGAAGACCAAGCAGTCCATTCATTAGGAAAATCCTTGACATCTAGAGTTGCATAATGCTTTAACATCTCATTTGTATCAGTAATATCTTGAATATGAGTCTCAGTTCTAGTACTAGGAGATTTTTCTACCATCTCTGTGACAAAGTAGTTATCTTTTCCTTGATATAAAGGAAGTCTGCTGACAATTTCATCAAAACTTGTTATATATCTTTGTCCATCATCTTGAGCTTGAGGATCAAATGTATAAAATTCAAAATTGCCTACAACACTTAAATCCTTTGATAGTAAAACTGAAAACCATGGATTAGAAGTATATGGCATGTCGTTGTCATTCAAAACATTGTTTATACTATGAGGGCTGTTTAAATCTATTGAGTTGCTTCCTTTTAAAGCATCATATAGATCTTGATGCATACCCATGTTAAAAACAACAAGCCAATCCTGTTCATGCTTAAAGTTTTCATCATTTAAAGGGATAACCTTTGCATACCTATTTACCATTACCTGGTCGGTATGTCCCCTTAGCATATCACCGGCAGTTAAACTTACATGTGTAAGTTCATCCCTAGTTAATTGATATTCATCTGTCGGCGGTGCTTTATAAATATCTTGTGCGTGTGCATATGGAGCAGAAACAAATATGCCTGATAAAAGCATTACTCCACATAATACAGCAGCACAACCTCTTTTAGCTAGTTCAATTAATTTATTATTGTTACTAGCTTCTTGGTTTTTTTGCATTTTTCCTCCTATGCTAAACTATTTCATTTAATTTTATAATATCGAAATAATTAATTTGTATACTAAAGAAGTACCAACTATAGATATTAGTATTATACTTATTTTAATCCATATCTACAATATATATATATATATATGCATTATTTTTTTGTAATATTCTTGTTCAGTATGTTTGTCATACTATAAATACGGCATATTTGTCTTAATATTCATGTTTATGATTATTGATATATTTAATTTTATTTGATATAATTATTTAGTTGGTGAGCCAGTGTGGCGAAATTGGCATACGCACCGCACTCAAAATGCGGCAGAGAAATCTATGTCGGTTCGAGTCCGACCACTGGCACTATATGAAGGGTTAATTTCGATTAACCTTTTTTATATGCTCATAAAGAATTGAATATATGATAAAGATAGGTATATAAAAAGTACTTTCAGTCCAGTCTTTTGCATCATTACTTACAAATACTTTAAAAGAATACTTGGTTTCGTAAGTTTTTTTATCTTCTTCACCATATAAACAAGTATAAGCATAAACTCCATTTTTATAATCAAAGTTTATAATACTGCCATCAATAGAGTTCTTATACAATTCTTTCCAATTAGTCCCATCTTCACTTGTATAAATAGTATCGTTATACCATACATAGAAAGTATTATCTCTATAAATTACTCCATAAAAACTTGCAAAATTGCTAAATTCATGTGCTTTTGTCCAATTTATACCATCAGTACTTTTATAAATACCAGAATTATCAAATGAAGAAATACCAACAAATACATTATTGCCAAATGCCATTTCATTCATTTTTATGTCAGTTTCATGCTTTTCAAAGTTCTTTCCATCACCACTAACATAAAAATATTTAGTTTTGTTGTCCTCAGACTCCCAGTGATTCTTGTCTCTTTCTGCTGAAACGACGAACTTATCATTTCCATAAGCATAAGATACTACATATGTATTACTAGCAGAAAAAAACTCATCGTTTTCAAATACATTTGTTGTAGAAGTTAGCTCTGGTCCAGAATGAAGTTGTCTTGTAGCTGCTACGCCCCATTGACTGAGTAAATAATAATTATTTTTTATATATTCTATTGATTGCAAACCATTTGGAATATCAGTAAAAGTTGATAACTCATAATTAAGTCCATCAGAGCTTTTATATAATATTGAATTATTGCTCATTCCACCATTTTTAGGTTGAGGCGTTGCATATAGAAGATATTCTCCATTTGCGTTGTCAATACCTTTTATCATTAGATCAGAAGAACTTATAATATTGTTTGACGGTAACGCAATATCTTCCCAATCACTTCCATTAGTTGTTTTAAGTAATTTGCCATTTAATCCACCAATTAAAACAGTGGCATTTAATTTGCTTTTATTACCCCCCTACTGAATTTCCTGTACATCCACTAATGCTAGAAAAAACAAGTATCATAATAATTGCTATAACCATTCTCATAGCTAATGGCTTTTTAAATTTCTTTTTATTTGATGCTAGATCATGTTTTACTGTATTTTTTTCATTATTTAGCATTACATTATTACCTTGTGTATCAAAATTATTTAAATCAAAGTAATTATATTTTTGATTTATTTTTGTACACTGCCTTTCTCTTTGCTATTTTACCATACCCCCCCCCAGAAAAAAAGCATAAATTTATTAATCAAAATGCAGAATATATTCCACATATTATTAAAAATATTCCTAAACCGATAGTAAAAAATAAACTTCTTTTTCTAACTTTTTTATGTAAATCATATAGTTTTTCATTACAAAAATGTATATAATATTCAACTCTTTGTTTGTTGACACTAAAACTTGATTTTTCATTATATTTCCAATAATATACTTTTTCTTTTGTTCCAAATTTAGGAATATGGTATTTATTAGGAAAAAAAGTGCTAGATGACATCATATCATCCATACCTAACACTTCTTTGCCAGTTTCATCTAAAAATCCTACAATCCATCTTCTACCTATAAAATCTTCCATATGATAAACAGTTCCTGTTGTTACAGGATATTTTGAATAGTCCTTTTCTTCATATTTTTTTGTTTCACTCTTATACATTTTAATCGCTATTATAATTATGCTAATTCCTATTAATGATATAATACATCCTAATATATTCACTTTATCATTCTCCTTTGGGTTTTAATTCTATACTTTCCCATAATTATTTTATCATAATAATTAACCTTAATTAAAATTTCCAAACGTGTCTAACTGAGGCATGTATTATTCGAGTTCACTGACTTTTAAAATAAAATATTTAAATTACCTAGTAGTAAAAAGACACAAAAAAAGAAGCAATTGCTTCTTTTTAGTTTGTCTTTTCAGTCTTAGAAAGTTCTACATTTATATTTATTATATTTTGTCCCCTTAGAATTTCTAACTCAATAATATCTCCTGGTTTTTTCTGCTTAATGTAGTTATTAAATTCTAAAATATCAACTACCTTATTGTTATCATAGGATAGAATTATATCACCTCTTTGAATTCCTGCTTTCTGCGCTCCAGAATTCTCAACAACCTCATATACTCTGACGCCCCTTACCTGTGTCTGGTCATCTTCAACATCTGTCATCTTCATATATATTCCAAGATATGTTCTAGGTAGGTATCCATTTTCGATTATTGAATCTGATATTTTAACAGCTGCATTTATAGGAATAGCAAATCCGACTCCTTCAATTATAGTGTTAGATGATATAGATATTTTAGAACTATTTATACCAATAATCCTTCCCCTGCTATCAACTAGAGCACCTCCTGAGTTTCCAGGATTTATTGCTGTATCTGTCTGAATTAATTTATAGGCAAAATCTGACTGCTTAGATATACTTCTATCTAATGCACTGACTACTCCTGTTGTTAGTGTCTGTCCATAACCTAGAGCATTGCCAATTGCCACAACTTGATCTAGAATCCTTACATCGTCAATATTTGCAATTTCTATGGGCTCTAGAGAGTACTCACTTGATTTATTTAATCTAAGTACTGCAAGGTCTGTATCTATATCTAATCCAAGTACATCTACCTTGTAATCCTTATCATCTATATTTATATCCACTTGATCATTATTCTTTATAACATGTGCATTAGTTATAAAGTAGTAGTAATTATCATCTTCTTTATATAAAACACTAGAGCCAGTAGAATATGGCCTTAATCCATACCCAAAGTAATTAACCGATACGTTTATAGGAAAAACGGCATTCATCGCCTTATTTATTCCACTTCTATCTATCTCACTTGTAGAGTGAACTTTTATATCAGAATCATTTTTCTGAATTACAACTTTGCTATCTTCAAGACTATTTTTATTATGTCTTAACTGTAAATGGTCAAAAGTAAAAGCAAATACAAGTCCAATTATTATTGAGGCTATGCATAGTTTTATCATGCTTATAATAAATTTTTTCATATTTCCTCCTGCAAAACTTTTACCCAAAATACTGTTATTACATGCCAATTAATCGGTAAATTCAATGTTATCAAGTTTTGCTCTAACTTGTGATTTAATTCTTTTAATATATTCTTTTCTTAATTCTGTCTGCTCCTTTTGCTCTTCTTGAGTCAATTGAGACTCTTTAGACTTTCTAGATAACTCATTTATTCTACTTATCAATTTTTCCATTTATTCTCCTTGAATTTATAATTCTATCTACTTCTTTGACATCTAAGTTTAACTTTTCTATATAATTTCTCATATGTCCTTTTATATTTGCTCTAATATCTACAATTTCATCAGTTATTGGATGAGTAAATATATAGCCATAACTATGAAGTAGCATTGTGGTCTTATATTTTTTCGTATTGTATAATTCATCTCCAACTATTGGCAAATTTTCACTCTTAAGATGTACCCTTATTTGGTGTGTTCTTCCTGTAAATAATTCTACATCTACAACACTTTTTTCCCCATTTGTAAGAATAGGTCTGACAAGAGTCTTTGAATATTTTCCTTTTTCTGATATAACTCTAATTGGTTCATCCTCTAATTCAAGGATGGGCTTTTCAATTACTATCTCATTTTTAAGGCAACCATCAACTACTGCAATGTAGTATTTTTTTATATTTTCCTGCAATGACATCCTATTTTGTATATATCTATTTTTAGCCACTATTACTATACCTGATGTATCCATATCTATTCTGTTTACAAATCTTATTTTGTAATCTTCTGATTTTTCTAATTGGTAATAGGCTATTGCATTCATAAGAGTTGAGAACTTGTGTCCCTTTGTAGGGTGCACAACCATATTTACATCTTTATTTATAGCTAATATATGTTCATCTTCATAGATTATTTCGAAATCTATCTTCTGAGGGAGATAAGTATTTTCTTCATAATTTAGATTTATCTCTATAACATCTCCCTTTTTTAAAATTACATTTGAGGATATAGATTTACCATTTACTTTAAAACAAGTATTTCTGCATAATTCTCTATACAATTTTGATGATATATTTAAGTCTTTTAAACTGTAGCTCTTTATATCTACTTCTCTATCACTTGTCTTTACTAACTTCATCAACTACCTCTTTAAAAGCATCTATAACTCTAGAAAAAGATATATCATCTACATCGTTATGAAATACTATTCTATAAAGTCCATCTTCACTAGGATTTATAAAGATATTCCTTTGCTTTAGAAAATCGACTAGATCTAGTTCATGATCAAACTCAAAGAATATCATATTTATGTCTAATTTATCGCTATGTATATTTATTGGGCTATCTTTAAATAAATTATAGAACTCTCTTACTTTTCTATGATCTTCATGCAGTCTCTTAGTCATTTTCTCAAGCGCAATTATCCCGCTAGCTGCAACTATTCCAACCTGTCTTAATCCTCCACCCATTAACTTTCTATTTTTTCGGGCTTTTTCAATAAACTCTCTGTCTCCTATTAAAAGAGAGCCCATTGGAGAACAAAGTCCTTTAGAGAGACATACAGTTATACTATCTGAATATTTTGCAAACTCTTTGACATCTATACCTAGAGTTGTTTGAGCATTAAATATCCTTGCACCATCTAAATGTACTTTCATTGAACTAGTTCTTGCAAACTCAAAAATTTCTCTCATGTGCTCTAAATCTACAACCTGACCCATAGAATTTGCGTTCTCAATCCAAAGTAGAGTAGTAATCTGTGGCATATAGCTATTTTTTAATTCATCCATGTTATACTTGCCCCTATATGAATTAAGAGCAAGTAATTCTACATTTGATAATTTTTCAGCAGAACCTGTC
>JAEZUZ010000087.1 GCA_023443345.1 Bacillota bacterium | reverse complement strand
TTATCTAAAGTAGTTTGTTCTTGCATTTCAACAGAAGATAATTCCTGTTTAAATAGAGATATCTTCTCATTTATTTCTACAACTTTAGATTGAGAAATACTCGTAAGTTCTTGAGACTTCTCTAACTCTAAGTTTAATTTATCAATTTCTTCTTTTAATTTTTTTCTATCAGTTTCAAGTGTCTTAATTCTATTAATTAATTCATAGATACTTTCTTGGTTTTTCTTATTTACTCCAGCTGTAACTCTTCCTTTAATCTGCACTACATCACCATCTAAAGTAACTATTCTTGCAGATAATTTAGAATCCTTTGAGAACTCTATAGCATTATCTATATCTTTAGCTATTAAGACATTAGATAGTAGATATTTAATAGCATTTTTGACATTGTCTGGATAATTTATAAGATTGCTAGCAGTCCCTTCTATCCTACTGTCTTTTACAACTAAATCTCTGTAGATTGTTAAGTTGTCAAGCGGCAAAAATGTTGCTCTACCAAGTTTTCTCTCTCTGATATAATTTGTAATTTCTTTTAAATTTTCTATTGAATCAACAACAATGTTATATGATGATCCTCCAATTGCTGCCTCTATGGCTTTTGAATATTTATCTTCTACTTCTATTAAATCTATAACTCTGCCTAGAATATGCTTAGAATATTTAGATGACATTAATTCTTCATAGAGATATGATGTTTTTATCGGAGAATTGTCATAGTGTTTTAAAATTTGAATTTTACTATTTAACTCAACTAATTCTCTTTGAGAATCTGTTAATTTTTGTCTTAATCTAAATGTAGATGTATTGTTCTTTTCAAATTCTTCTGCACTTGATCTCAATAATTCTTCAAGATCTTTTATACTTTTTTCTATTCTCTTTTTTTCAAAACTAAAATCAAATTCATCTTTTTCAACATTTAAATCAAGGGACTCGCTTTTATCCCTTATAAGTGTCTCTGTCATAGAAATTTGCTGAGTATATACTTCTATTTGTGACTCTAAATTTTTTATTTCACTCTCTAAATTTAAAGCCATATGTCTTCTATCTACATTTTTCTTCTGCAATTCTCTATGAAGATTTATAAATTCATTTTTCTTATTTTTCTCAAAATTTAACTTTTCTAACTCTTTAGTTGAATCTTTCAAATAAGAATTTTTTTCTTGAATAGTAGCTTGATATTCTTCTATTAATTTCTCTGAATCTGAAATATCCTTATTTAAGTATTCTTTCTTTATATCTAATTCATATATTTGCTTATAAAAATTTCTAAGCTCACTTTCACTATAGTTCTTTTTATTGACTAATTCGTTGAGATATTCTTGAGTTTCAATAAGAGAACTTTCAAGTTCGCTATGCCTAGAGAGGCTTGATTTTTTCTTCTCTATTAAATCTTCTAACCCAAGAGTTATTTCACTATCTTTTCTCTTTAATTCTGTAAGTTCGAAATCTATACTTTTTAACTTATTACTATATTTTGTTTCATCTTCAATAGCTTTTTTTACTTCTATTGATTTTATCTTCTGAGTAATATCTAAATATTCAACAGCTCTCTCTGCTTCCCTTTTTAGAGGAGATATCCTCTTTTTAAGGTTATTAAAGATATCTTCAATTCTCAATAAATTTAATTCTACTTTTTCTAACTTTCTTGAGCTTTCCTGTTTTTGATATTGAAGATAGCTTATCCCTGATGCTTCTTCAAAAATCTTTCTCCTATTAAACTTTGAATCACTTAATATATCTTCAATATTTCCCTGTCCTATGATTGAATAGCCTTGAATACCTATTCCTGTGTCCATTATAAGTTGTCTGATATCCTTAAGTCTTACAACTTCATTGTCAAGAAAATATTTAGATTCACCATTTCTGTATATGACTCTCTTTATATCTATAAATTGTTTTTCTTCTTTAGAAGGATTTTTTCTACGAAAAGTAAGCACAACTTCTGCATAATGATGTGCGCTCTTTTGATCTGTTCCATTAAATATTACATCTTGCATTTTTTTAGTTCTTAAGTGTTTAGAACTCTGTTCACCTAAGACCCACTGTATTGCATCTGTTATATTGCTCTTTCCACAACCATTAGGTCCAACAATACAAGTTACTCCATTTATAAACTTTATATTGGTTGGATGAGCAAATGATTTAAAGCCCTTTATAGAAATTTGTTCAAGTATCAATAATCTACCCTAATCTATTTAATGCAACTCTAGCAGCTTCCTGCTGAGCTCTTTTTTTAGAAGTTCCTATACCTTTAGATATAAGCTTGTCTTCTACATAAAATCCTACTTCAAAACTCTTATTGTGATCTGGTCCACTAGAATTTATAAGTTCATATCTAAAATCATTTACTGAATTTTTTTGAAGATATTCCTGTAACTTAGTCTTATAATCATTCAAATCGTAATTTTGCATTGATATTTTTAATTCTTTTTCAAAATTATCAATTATAAATTTCTTTAATACATCATATCCTCTATCTAAATATATTGCACAGACAAATGCTTCAAATGCATCAGCCATTGTAGATATTTTTGATGGATCTACACCTTTACTTGTCTTTATAAATTTATCTAATTCTATTTTCTTTGCAAATTTATATAGCATATTTTCATTTACAAAAGATGCTCTGATCTGCGTTAAAGCTCCTTCATCTCGTGATTCATGAAAATATAAATATTCACTGACAACTAAATCTAAGATAGCATCTCCAAAAAATTCCATCCTCTGATTATCATAATCAATTTTTAAAACATTTTTATAGGAAGGATGTATAAAAGCTTGAGAATATAATTCCTCATTTACTATATCTAAACCTATTTTTGAAAAATGTTCTTTAAAATTCTTCATTTCTTATCTTTTCTACAATTCCTGTTGAAATATATTTTTCTAAATAACATATTGCCTGATAGAATGCTTCTTTATTAGAAGACCCGTGGGCTTTTACTAAAGCACCATCAATGCCAAGTATGGGTGCACCACCATAGCTCTTTGGATCCATTTTACTTTTAAGAGAATATATTCCTTTTTTTATTATTAATGCACTTAATTTTGTAATAATGGATTTTTTAAATATCTCCTTTAATGATCCAAGCAAGAAATCTATAGTTCCCTCTGTTGTTTTTAAAAATATATTTCCGCTATATCCATCACATATGACTATATCACTTTTTCCCATTATTACTTCATTAGCTTCTACACTTCCAATAAAATTTTCTACATTTTTTTCTTCAAAAAGGTCAAATGTATCTTTAACTAATTCATTTCCTTTAGTTTTTTCACTGCCAATATTTAGCAATCCAACTGTTGGATTTTCAACATTTAGGACACTTTGGCTATATAACTTAGCCATTTTATAGAAAGTATATAGATGTTCTGGTTGACAATCTGCATTAGCACCTATATCACTTATAATTGAAAATCCCTTTTTAGTAGGAAATGCTCCTGTAATAGCAGGTCTTTTAACTGAAGGGCATCTACCTGTAATAAACATCCCTCCTACAAGAAGAGCTCCGGTACTTCCTGCACTTACAAAGCCATCTATTTTCTTTTCCTTTAAATCCCATAGACCTCTTACCATGCTGGAGTCTTTTTTTCTTCTTACTGCTACAGTTGGAGTATCATCCATCTCAATAGTCTCAGAACAATATATTAAATCTACATTTTCTGGCAAATCACTTATTTCTATACCTTCTTTGAGATAGAATACATATCTATTTTTATTTTCTTGCCTAGCTCTTTTTAGACTTGCATCTAAAATTGCATTTGGTGCATTATCTCCACCCATTATGTCAATGCCGATAATCATTTTTCTCCCCTTTTGAAAAAAACCTATAAGCCAAGCTTATAGGTTATTCTTCTACTTCAATAACTTCTTTGCCTTTGTAGTGACCACAGAAAGGACAAACAATATGTGATGGTATAAGCTCTCCACAATTTGGGCAAGCTATAAGTCCTGGTGCTTTCATTTTAAAGTTGCTGGCACGTCTTTTGTCTCTTCTGGATTTTGAGGTTTTTCTCTTTGGTACTGCCATTATTATCCTCCTTTAATCGAACAGAGAATCCAACACATCAAAGGGGGAATTCTTCTGCTTTTTGTTACATTTACACTCTGATACATTTAAGTTTTCAGCACAGTCAGGGCACAATCCTAAACAATCCTGAGAACACAAAATTTGAATTGGTCTAGCTAGAATGATTTCATCTTCTACAGCTTTTCTAAAGTCGAAAGTCTCTATCTCATGTCTATCAATCAATATTTCAACATCTTCATCAAATAGATACTGTGTTTCTTCTAGACATCTATCGCACTCTACTAAAATCGGCATGTTAATATTTATTTCAATATTTACAGAATCTGCCTGTTTCTTTGCAACGCCAGTAACATGTGCTTTTTCAAGTTGTAGATATTGCAGTAAGGGATCTACTTCAAAGTATTCATCTATATCATATTTTTGATATCTTCCAGTAGATACATCCTTAATGACTTGAATCCATTCCATATTTTCCATAACAGACTAATTGTAATATAATCATACAGAAATGTCAAATACCAATATCTTATTTTCTATTAAAGTTTAAAGCCTTTTAGAAATTTGTCAAGCTCTATTTTACTAGTCTTTGTGTATCTAATGCAATAGCTAATTCTTCGTTAGTTGGCATCACTAAAACTTTTATAGTTGAATCTTGAGTTGAAATTATCTGAGCCTTACCTCTTGTCTTATTATTTACTTCATCATCAATTTTAACGCCCATGTACTCAAAATATTCCATGATTGCCTTTCTATCACTTGATGAGTTCTCTCCAATACCGCCAGTAAATACAACTACATCTGCTCCGTGCATCATAGTCATATAACTAGATATGAATTTAGCTGCTCCTCTTCTAAATATTTTTAGTGCTAAATCAGCTCTTTCATTTGTTGCCTGAGCTTCTTCTAAATCTCTAAAATCACTTGATAGTCCACTTACACCTAATACTCCACTCTTCTTATTTAAAATGTCAGTAGCTTCTTCAACTGTCAAGTTTTCTTTTTTCATCATAAAAGCGACAATTGCTGGATCAATTAATCCTGATCTTGTTCCCATCTCTAGACCTTCTAGAGGAGTAAATCCCATAGATGTATCAATACTTCTTCCCTTTTCTACGGCTGTGATAGAAGAACCATTACCTAAGTGGCATGTAATTATATTTAAATCTTTTATATCTTTTCCTAAAAATTCTGCAGTCTTTTGACTTACATATTTATGGCTTGTTCCATGGAAACCATATCTTCTAACAGAGTGCTTTTCATAATACTCATAAGGAATCGGATAGATATAAGCAGGTTTTTCCATAGTCTGATGGAAAGCTGTATCAAAAACTGCAACATTTTTTACATTTGGCATAAGTGTTTCAATAGCTCTGATTCCCATTAAATTAGCTGGATTGTGAAGGGGTGCTAACTCATTGCAAAGCTCTATTTTATCTAATACATCTTCATCTATTAATACAGATTCACTATAGTATTCACCACCATGTACAACCCTATGGCCTACTGCATCTATTTCATCAAGAGAAGATATAAGTCCATGCTCTTTACTTGCAATTTCATTTAATACTATCTTTAATGCTTCGTTATGATCTTTCATAGGTTCTGTAACTGTATGTTTTTTATCATCATATTTAAGAACCATCTGGCTGCCGTTGATCCCTATTCTCTCAACTAAGCCCTTTGCAATTTCACTTTGATCATTCATATTTAATAACTGAAACTTCAATGAAGAAGATCCACAATTAATAACTAGAATTTTCATAAATCCTCCTATACAAATTTAATGATATAATACTTATAACTATTATAACACAAGGAAGACTATGAAGACGATAGGAATTGTTTGCGAATATAATCCATTTCATAAGGGGCATAAATATCAGATAGATTCAATTAGAAATAAATTCAAAGATTCTAACATAGTATGCCTTATGAGTGGCGATTTTGTACAAAGAGGCGAAATTGCAATAAGAGATAAGTTTGATAGAGCTAATTATGCAATAAAAAATGACATAGATCTCATACTTGAACTTCCTACAATATTTTGCATTTCTTCAGCTGAAAAATTTGCAAAAGGAGCAATAGAGATTTTTAATGCTTTAAAGATTGATGTCCTGTCTTTTGGTTCAGAAATAGCAGATATTAAAGAATTAAAAAGAGCTTCAAAAATTCTATTTAATGAAGAAGAATATAGAGAACTTTTTAATAAAAATCTCAAAAATGGTCATTCATATTCAACAGCTAAAAAGCTTGCAATTGAAAAAACATATGGGGATTTAAATTTAGAATCCAATGATATGCTAGCTGCTTGCTATATAAATTACTTAAATAAAGATATAGAAATATATGCAGTTAAGAGATATGGAAGTAAATACAACGACATTAAAATTTCCAGTGAATTTCCAAGTGCAATGGCAATTAGAAATGAACTTTATAAAAATAAATCAGACAACTCGTATTTATTTTTAGATGATTTATATACAAGCATTGCAAATAAGCTAATTTTTGACAATTTAGATGATATTTACAATCTAACTCCTTCCCTTGTTAATAGAATGAAAAATGCAGCTCTTTGTTCTAATACAATAGATGAATTTATAGAGAATACAGCTTCTAGAAATTTTTCTCTTGGACAAATAAGAAGAGCTATGATATCTATTTACCTAAATATAGATAACAAGAATGCAAAAAGGCTCCTTAGAACAACTTACTTAAGGCCTCTTGCTTTTAATGAAAAAGGAAGAAATCTTCTAAATAAATATAAAAAATTAGATAATTTGGAATTCTATAATTCTCACAATAAAGATGTAAAATTTGCTAGAGAATTCAGTTTTAAAGTAAATAATATGTT
>JAEZUZ010000083.1 GCA_023443345.1 Bacillota bacterium | reverse complement strand
GATTTGGGTCTGGATCTGGACTTGGTTCTGGACTTGGTTCTAGACTTTCTTCATCGGTAAATGACCATGTTCCTATATAAGTTACATCTGCACCATCTATAGTTACTTCACCTTTATCCCAACCTTTAAATTCCCAAACTCTTTTCTTTCCTTCGTCTTTTAACTCTTCTTCAAATTCTGTTCTAGCTAGATTTGAAGGAGTTACACTTGAACCGTCAACCTTGCTGTTTTCTACAGGTGGTAATAACTTATTTATTCCCTCTGGTAATGTAGTTTGTCCATCTTCTGGCTCAAATACATATATTACTTTATATAGAGGTTTAATAGGAGTTGCAGGAATCTTTGTTACAAAATTCCATGTTCCTATGAATTTAACATTTGCACCATCTATAGTTTTTGTATCTTCATCCCAAGATACAAATGACCAAATTCTTTGGCTTCCATCTTCTAAGTTCTCAGTAACAGAATCTGTGATAGGATCTGCTGTTACTACCTCTTTATCTTTAAGATTTCTCTTTGTTTCTGGTAGAAGTAGATTAACATCTTCTGGAAGATCTACGTTAGGATCTGCACTTACAAACTCAAATTCTGCTATATATAGAGCTTCTATTTCTGTCCATGGAATACTTTCAGACCAGATAGCATAAACTGTTATATTATCTGTTATAGGAGTAGAAGAGTCAAAATCATCTCCGCTTCCATCTTTTTTAGTATTCCATTTTACAAATTTATAAGTTTTATTGCCTTCTTTATCTCTTGTAGGATTGTTTGGATGACGATTACCTACTGTACCATTCTTTGGTATTTCAGGAACTTCACTATATGGATCTGGGTCAGCTCCAGGATAATTACTTCTATAGGTTACAGTATATTGTTTTTCCCATTCACCTACAAATTCATTGTTGCCTTCTTTTGTAACAAGGCTAGTCTTTGGAGTCTCTCCATCCTTGTATCCGTTAAATACCCATGTATATCCATCAACAACTACTTTATCTTTAGCAGGATCTTCAGCATTTACTGTCTCACCAACCTTATGAGTAGAAGTGTTAGGTAGAAGATCAGTTACTTCTTTAGGAAGTTCTCCACCATCTTTGTCTATAAATCTATAAGTTACATTTGTTATAACTTTTTGCCAATAACCGATAAACTTGTTAACGCCATCAGCGATAGTAAGTTGAGTTACATCTGCACCATTCATGGATTCTTTATATCCAACGAATCTCCAAGTATCTCCATTGTCATCTACAACTTGTGTAGTATTAGGTTGTGTTGGATTAGCTGTTTCTGATAGCTTGTAATCTCTTGGATCTGTAGGAAGTAATGCAGTTGCTTGAGTTGGAGCTTGAACTTCTTGAGGAGTTCCATTAGTTGCATCTATACCTTTGAACTCGTAAGTTACATTGTATAGTGGGTTTTTAGCCCAAACACCTACAAAGTGTTCATCAGCCTTATTTATCTGTCTTGATGCACCGTTTTCCCACTCTTCAAAGGTCCACTCATATTTTCTGCCGTCTTTAGTTTCAATAAAACTATTTCCCTTAGGATCGGCAGCTGTAACAGTGCTCTTATTTTCTTTTTTATACTCTGTCTCTGGTAGAAAACGTGTCTTTATTTCTTCTGGAAGAGTGTCACTAGCTTCTTTAGCTTTAAAGTCATAAGTAACATTGTAAAGTTTCTCCCATACTCCAGTAAACTTGTTTTCACCAGCTTTAGTAGTTAAGCTTGAAGAATTTCTACCATCTACTTGATATCCGTTAAAACGCCAGAAATGATCTCCAATCTTAATTTCTCTTTGATTTCCTTTAGGATCAGCAGCATCTACTGAAATTCCTATTTGATGTTCGCTATCTTGTGGTTTTAAATCTTGTATCTCGCTTGGAGCTGGAGCACCATCTGTGTCTACATATTCATATGTAACATTAGTATTTTGAGGAACTGGCTCCTGGGTGCGTTTCCAAACACCAATGAATTTATTTACCTTTGGATCTTTAGCATCATTATAGTTATTTGGCATTAAGCTATGTGTACCAACAAGATTTCCATCAGTACGATCATCATCTGTCAAAACATTTTGCCATCCTGCAAAGGTCCAAACAGAACCATCGTTTGCAGTAATCTCTTTTTTTGGAACATCCTTTGTCGTTACAGCTTTTTTAGTATTATACTCATATTCCTGATCTAGGTCTTTAGCCAATTCAGCTATTTCTGCAGGAAGTACTAAACCTTTATCCTGAGGCACATATTCATATTTTACAGGAATCTTAAGCTCTACTACTTTAATTTCATAATTATAAGTTAGCTTGGCCTCTCCCTTACCACCTGCATTCTGAGGATCATCATAACGTAAATCAGAGTTTGGTCTATAGTCATTAGCAACAGCATATGCAAAGAGTATTGCAGCATTTAATGTATTATTAAGAACAGCTATTTTAAATTCTTGTGGAATTGCAAATTTTTCTGGTATACCGCCTCTTTCAAGCTGTTCCTTTGTAAAAGGTCTATTTAAATCTACATTAAAGTCCACTTTAGAGTCATAGACAGTTGCTTTATCTGAAAAAACTGCAGCAAATCGAGTACCGTTTGATAAAGTTTGATACTTTGTAGTATCTCCAGCAATTTTTTCAGTAGTAGCTTCACTTTCTTCTACAAATCTCTCTGGGAAATTGTTTTTAAAAGAATTAAAGAGTCTTGTATCTTTTGGAGCATTTTTAATTGTCTCCCTGATAACCTCTCCTTCAGCTTTAAAATTGTCATGTATTGTCCGTAGTAGAGTAAGAGAATCTACTCCTTCAGCTGCATCTGCTGGTATATAATGTGGAAATGCTGTACCAGTACCATATGTCTGTTTTTCACCTCTAGGGGTAGAAAAGAAACTACTTTGATTATGATATTGATCACCATATTTACCCTCAGCTATTTTATCCTTAAAAACATCTGTATAAGTAAAAAGTGCGCCAACTGCCCTTTCTTTGCCAAATAGATTTTTTAAAGCAGTGTCTCTTCTTCCAAGTTTTTTTTGAAAACTGGATTCAACAGAAAATTTTACCTTAGCATCTACTACAAGACGCGGCCAATCCTGTGCAGCATAGGAATATATATTAATCATTGGCAGAAATTGTAACAGGAGTGCTACAACTATAGGCACAATTAGCCAACTTTTTATATTTCCAAATTTCTTAAATTTCAAAGTTTTCCCTCCTTATATTTTGTTTTATATATCGTTGTTACAAAAGTTTTCCTAAAAAGTTATACAATAATCATATACTCTATTGCTTACAATTACAATGTTTTTAAAGAATATTTAATATTAACACACCTATTAATGATTGTACCATAAGTTTAATATATAATAATTACATTTTCAAAGATATTTAATTATCATTGACTGAGTTGATAATACTTACTTAAGCGATTATATCTACCCTTTAATAGAATATTTAAAACTTTCTGATAAGGAAGATATTGGATCTGCTTTTTGTAAAAAAATAAAAGCCACATTTGTGGCTTTTTCCCTTTGAAAAAATTTAAGGAATTTGGAAAAAGGGACTTAAATTTTGTACAAAAGGTTATGCTAATGATTTTCCTGCTTCTGTTAATTGAGCAAGAATGTCATCTGAAGGTGATTCTTGACAGATAATACCTTCTCCTTGAAGATCTGCTTTATCTTGCATACGATCTACCCAGTTTCTCATCCATTCTCCATCTCCCCAGCCGTAAGAACCGAAAAGAAGTAGAGGTTTTCCTGCTAGATCATCTTCAATAGATTCCATGAAAGGTTCAAAGACACTTTCTTCTAGAACTTCCATTCCCATTGAAGGGCAACCAAGAGCTAAAGCGTCACAATCTGTAGCATCGCTAGCTGAAGCTTCGTCACAGCTTAGAAGCTTTACTTCTGCGCCAGCATCTTGAGCTCCTTGAGCTATAGCCTTAGCCATTGCTTCTGTATTGCCTGTTCCACTCCAGTAAATTACATTGACTTTTTTCATTGTAACAACTCCTTTCAGAAGTATTATAAATGATAAAATTTATCATTACAAGCTAAAATTTATAAAAATGGTCTACGAGGAGCAAAATAACTTGAAAACAAAAATAAAATTTTACAAAAGTGGTATTATATAAAAAAGGAGAGTTTATGAAGAGAATTATTTTTCTGTTGATTTTTGTTTTTGCAATATCATTCAATATGACTTTTGCACAGGAGCCACCTGTAAAAAAACAAGGAGAAAAAATAGGCAGTTATGAAAAGGGAATAATAAGAGAGGTTATAAACGAGAAAATAAATCAAGGCAAAGGCGTAGAAGTAACTGTACAGAATATGAAAATAGAAATAAATTCTGGAGAAGATGCAGGAAAGACAGTTGAAGTTAAAAATACAATCTCCCAGTATGCTCCTATAAACTTTGAATTTGAAGTTGGTGATAGAGTAGTATTATATAAGAATACTCAAGGAATAAATAAAGGACAGTATTTTGTAGCAGACCACTACAGACAGGATAAAGTACTTTATATAATTATTGGGTTTGTAATAAGTATTATTTTAGTTGGAAGATTACAGGGGATAAAAGCACTTCTTACATTAGGTATAAGTGTAGCCATTATATTTTTTGTATTTATCCCTCTAGTATTAAAGGGATTTTCTCCTCTTCTTTTAGCAACGATAAGTTCTCTTTTAATTACAGGAATAACTATATTTGTAGTTAGCGGATTTGGGGTTAAAAGTAGGGCTGCAATTTTGGGTACTCTTGCAGGAGTTGTAATTGCAGGGATACTGTCATATTTAGTTGGAAGTATGTCGCATCTTACAGGGCTTGGAAATGAAGAAGCACTCATGATTAAATTTTTGCCTATAGAGAGCAAATTAAGTCCAGAAGGAATATTATATGCAGGAATTATATTTGGTGCATTAGGAGCTATAATGGATGTTACAATGAGTATTGCTTCATCGATTGAAGAAGTACATAGAGGAAATCCAATGATGAGCCATAGAGAGCTGTATAAGTCTGGAATGAATGTTGGTAGGGATGTGATGAGTACAATGACAAATACTCTTATTTTGGCATACATAGGCACAGCAATTCCCTTACTTTTAATTTTTCACACTTATTCTCATCAGTGGGTTAAATTTATAAATTTAGATATGGTAGTTACAGAAATATTGAGAGCAATAGCTGGAAGTATAGGACTTATATTGGCAATACCAATAACTGCATTTATAGCAGCATTCTCAAAAAGGAAAATAAAAGAATAATTAATGAGATAAAAAATACGTTTAGTGTAAACTAAACGCATCTAATAAACTAAAAACATATACTCTTGTTTTATCTACTTGAGAGGGTTAGTGCCCTCTCTTTTTCTATTACTTTATTCTATGTATTATTAATGCCTTATCTTTCTGATGAAATCTCTGATTTATAAGAGCTCCATATAGTAAAATTGTAGCATTAAATTGAAACCATATACAAAGTGCTATAAATACACTAAGTGCACCATATACTGCATTGCTTGATGCATTCATAAATGTATTAAATATATATGAGAAGAACAACCATCCAAGTGTTGTAAAAATAGATCCCAAATATATTTCTTTAAACTTCTTTTTCTGCGTAGGTAGTCGCATGTACATAGTCACTACTGCAAAAAAAAGCAACACAAGTGTTATTAAATATCTAAAGTCCTCAAATATTCCGATGATATTTGGGATTTTGATATCAAATGCAGATAGAGAAACCGTTATAAGTTTAAGTATAGATGGAATTGCAAATATAAGAATCAGTACAATTATAAATATAAAACCTTTAATACTACTTAATAATCTAGTTATAAATAGCACCTTCTTTTCCTTTGAATTTTCAATTCTATCTAATCCATCAGTTATTGCAACAAAAGCCCTCGAAGAAGACCAAAGTGAAGTTGCACTAGATAAAATAAGGGCTGGACCACTGGCAAGTTTTATTGACTTTATAAATCCTACAATAAAACCCTGTGCTTCCTTTGGAAATAATTTAAATATTTCTATACTATCGTAATTAATATCAAAAGGTATCATTGAAACTATAGCTACTAGACTTATAAAAAAAGGAAATATACTAAGTACCATAAAAAAAGCAATATATACACTATATATTCTTCCATTCCTACTTTCAAAGACATCCATGAAATTTTTAACTCTAACTATGATATCTTTTATTTTATCCATTAAATTCCTCTTCCATAAAATTAGAAAAATCAGCTTCTAATGTTGTAGATCTACCTAATTCTTTCATAACCTCATCTAAATTTTTAAATAATTCTTTCCAATCAAGATCTAGATTATCACCCATATGTCCAATTCTAAATAATTTTGAATTATACTCAGATAATCCTGTAGAAAGCATGAATCCTCTTTCTTTCAATTTATACAATATTAAATTAGTATCACTATCTTCAACAGCAGTAACACTGTTTGAAAATCCACTTTCAGCAAATAGCTTAAATTTAGAATTTAATAAAGTTCTCCTTATTACTTTTGCATACTTTCTATGTTTTTCTATCTCTTTATTTACATCTATACTACTTAACTTAGAATGCAATGCCCTTGTTAGACCTGTATTCATAGTATATATAAACCAGTTGTTATCTCTCTGATTGAAGTAATTCAAAAAGTTTCCATAATATAGATTGCTAGGGGGATTTTTTTCTAAATATTGCTTAGCTTTCTTACTTAAAGAAACTATTGTAAGCCCGCTTGGAAGCGATAGAGCTTTTTGTGAACCAACTATCAATATATCTATATTGTCTCTTTTAACATCTATATCGTGAGCTAAATATGAGCTTACTGAATCAACCATACTCATAATATTATATTTATTTAGAATTCTACCTATCTCTGTAATATTATTTGTAACTGCTGTAGGGGTTTCACAATGTATATATGTAGCCATGAAGAAGTCATTGTCTTTTTCTAAAAATTTTTCTAATTCTTCTATATCAACTTCTCTCCTTAGTGAAGTAGAAAATAAAACAGTCTCTCTTGCCCCTGCAAGCTTAAGAAAATCCTCCATTGATTTTCCAAATATTCCATTGTCAATTACTAAAACCCTCTTGTCCTTTGCATAATTCATAACTGCCATCTCTAGACCAAAGAGAGCTTCTGCTAATATCAAAAAGGTAAAACCATCTGTATTATTTACTGATTTTGAAAATAAATCTTCACTTTCAAAGTGCATTTTATAATAATTTTGATCTAAATCGGCATTTGAATAATCCTGATATAGACATTCTCTAGTTTTAACAGATATTGAGGTCGGACCCGCTGTAAAGCATTTCATTTATTGATTTCCTTTCTCTAAGAGCAAAAATAAAAGATAAAAATCCTCTTACAAACATAGATACAAATATTGCATACCAAAATCCATTTTCATTAAATAGATAAACAAATAATATTGATAAAGGAACTTTTAAAGAATTTCCAAAAATACTTATAAAAGAAATTACCTTTGTATTTCCTATTCCCATAAAAAATCCATTTGCTGCAGCCTCTATAGCAGCAAAAAATTGAGCAAATGCAATAATCCTTATATAGTCAACAGCTAAAAAATATGACTGTGTAGATGGTTCTAAGAATATTGAAACTATTGATTTGGAAAATGCAGTAAATAATATACATACAAATAAAGCTATACATAGACTTACTCTTCTTCCATGGATATATCCATCTATAACTCTATCCATTTTTTTAGCTCCAAAGTTCTGAGACACAAAACTGCTAATAGCTACTGCAAAACCATTAAAACTTATAAATCCAATGGATTCAATTTGTACTCCAACTTGGTATGCTGCATATATTACAGAGTTAAAATCATTCATCATCCTTGAAATAACTGAAGTTAATCCAGCAAAAACAATTGTCTTTATACAATCTGGTATTCCAAGCTTATACATTTTGGTAACTATTTCAAAAATGTTTTTAGATTTTATCTTTATATATTCTCTGAAGTCCTTTCCAAGAATAAATGCAAATATAACTGTAATTATAAAATCTGCTGTAAATGTTGCCCAAGCAGCACCTCTTATTCCCCAATTAAACTTATATATAAATATTGGATCAAGTACTATATTTAATACAAGACCAATTGTATTTACAATAAATGGTGTTTTAGAGTTTCCCGATCCATTATATAGACCAGAAACTGTTGCATGAAAAAAATAAGTTGGAAAAGTAAGTACAAATACTCTTAAGTAATCAACTGATAGAGAATGTATATTTTCCTTCAAGTTAAATACTGAAGTTATTTGATCTGCAAATATTTGTACAAATATCATCAGAACAATTCCAACTAATGTAGATAAAACTATTGAACTTTTAATGAAAGTGGCCGATTCCTGAGAGTTTTTACTTCCAATTGACTGCCCAAATCCTATTTGGGCACCAATAGCTATCAAAGATAAGAAACCTGTAAGAAACCAGTATATATTTCCTGCTGCTGCAACTGCAGCTAAATAATCTGGTCCTAATTTACTAATCCAAAAAATGTCCATCGTCATATATCCCGTAGCAAGAAGCGATGTACCCATTATTGGAATAGAAAGTTTTATAAGTTTCTTTGTTATGTGACCTTCTGTTAAATCATATTTCATTATATATTTAATGCCTTTTTATATTCTTTCTTAAAATTCTTAATTATCTTTTTCTCTATACGAGAAACTGTCATTTGGCTGACATTTAATTCATTTGCCACTTCCATCTGTGTCTTGTCATTAAAAAATCTATCTATAATTATCTTCTTTTCCATTGGATTTAGCTTTTCTATAAGTCTATCTATGAAGTCTCTATCACTTATAGATTCGATTTCTTCATCGTTGCTTCCAATTATATCAAGAAGTCTAACTTCTCTATCTTCACTGCTAGAATCTAGTTCTAAATCAAGTGAAGTAGGCATATATACCTTAGATGCTTCAATAGTCTCTATTACTTCTTCTTCTGAAATATCAAGTTCTTTTGCTATATCACTTATAGTTGGAACTCTATCTAATTTTGTCTGAATATTTTCCTTTGCAATTGCAATTTTCTTAGATGTTTCTTGAATTCTCCTTGGAACTCTAATAGTCCAACCCTTATCTCTAAAGTATCTTTTTATTTCTCCTACTATTGTTGGAGTTGCAAAACTTGAGAACTTGTATCCCTTTGATACATCAAATCTATCTACAGCATATACTAATCCAAGACATGCCACTTGATATATATCCTCATAATCGATACCTCTATTTATATACTTTTTTGAAAGTATTTCTGCAATATAAAGATGTCTCATTATAAGTTCGTCACGTATATCTAGATTTTTATCTTTTTGATACATTTCAAAAAGTTTATCAGTATTTATGTCCTTATATTGATTCATTGACTCCTCAAATTTTCTTTATCATTACGACTTTTGTCCCGTGAGATTTCTTTGATTGAACTGTTATTTTATCCATTAGTGATTGCATCAAATAAAGACCTAATCCATTTCCTTCATATTTTTCTACATCAAAATCGATATCACAATCTAGATCAAATCCATTTCCATTATCAATTATCTCAATAGAAAGTTCCTCGTTATTAAAACTCATATTTATTTCGATATTCTGAGTTGTTCCACTATGAATAACAGCATTATTTAATGCTTCTCCAACAGCAACCTTGATATCTTCAACTTTCTCTATGTCATAACCTAAATTTGAAGCAACAGAAGAAACTGTCAACCTTGCAGTTGAAACATATTCTCTTTTTGAAGGAATTAATAAACTTATATTATCCATCTATTCCTCCCTAATATTAAATATCTGCTTTAAACCTGTAATTTTAAATAACTTAAGTATATTTGGCTGTGGACTTATAAATATCATATCTTGATTTTGAGATCTCAACCTCTTTACAAATTTTATAAAGATTCCAAGACCTGTACTATCTAGATAATTTACCTCTTCCATGTTTATAATTATACTTTTAAACTGTTTTTCTAAAATTTCATTTAATTTTTCTTCTAATTCCTGAGCCGAATGTATATCTATTTCTCCGATAATTTTAACTTCCCATCTATCACTTTTATCAGAAAATAGATTTCTAATTTTCATCGCCATCTTCTACCTCTTTTTCAACATCAGATACTATGCTAGCTGATACAACTACTTCTTGATCTTCTAGCTTCATAATCTTGACTCCCTTTGCAACTCTACCAACTGGGTGTATTGTATCTAAATTAATTCTAATTATCTTTCCATTAGAATTTATGAGCATAATTTGATCATCTTCATTTACAGACATTGTCTTGGCTACAAATCCATTTTTATTCACTTTGTAGTTTATATTTCCAAAACCGCCTCTTGATTGAACTTTATAATTGCTCATTAATACTTTTTTAGCATATCCATTTTGTGATATTGTAAGTAAATATTTGTCTTTATCATAGACATTTAAAGATATTACCTCATCATCTCCTCTTAGTTTAATACCTCTTACTCCTAAACCATTTCTTCCTTTTGAATTTAGAGATGAAACAGATATTCTAATAGCATATCCATTCTTAGTAGTAAGAATTATATCATCCTCATCAGTTAGTATATTTGCTGATATTATACTGTCATCTTCTAAAAATTTAATTGCTTTTTTCCCATTTGAATTTATATTCTTGAAATGTTCAATTGGTGTCTTTAAAATTCTTCCACCTTTTGTAGCAATAATTAAATATCCATCGCTTTCTTCATTTAAAACTACTATCTGTTCAACATATTCATTGTCTTGTAATTTCAAGAGATTTATTATTGGAATACCTTTTGATTGCCTTGATGAATCAGGAATTTTATAAGCTTTGTCTCTAAATACTCTTCCTGTATTTGTAAAGAATAAAAGATTGTCATGAGTTGAAGCACTTATGATATTTTTAATTTCATCTTCTTCCTTAGTAGAGAGAGCTATTATTCCTTTTCCACCTCTTTTTTGTACATTGTAAGTGTTTTGTGAGACCCTTTTAATGTATCCCTCATTAGTTATAGTAATAATGATATCTTCTTTGTCTATTAAATCTTCTATGTCTATTTCATTATCATCTATAGAAATTTCTGTTCTTCTATCATCTGCATATTTCTCTTTAATAAATAGAAGTCCTTCTTTTACAACAGACATAAGTTTTTTATCATCAGAAAGAAGTTCATTAAAATAGCTTATCTTTTTATTTAATTCCTCTAGCTCATTTTCAAATTTTTCATATTCAAGTCCTTGAAGTCTATTAAGTTGCATATCTAAAATGCTCTGAGCTTGAATAGGTGATAACTCAAATCTTTCGATAAGTCTCTCTTTAGCATCATCATATGAATTTCTAATTATTGAAATAACTTCATCTATATGATCTAATGCTTTAATTAATCCTTCAACAATATGTGCTCTAGCTGTTGCTTTTTCTAGGTCAAATTGAACTCTTCTAGTTTCAACTTCTCTTTGATGTCTTACATAACTACTCAACATCTCTTGTAGAGAAAAGGTCTTAGGTTGCCCGTTTTCAATAGCTAAAAATATCATTGAAAAACTTGTCTGAAGACTCGTATATTTGTATAGAAGATTTAGAATTACATTTGCATTAACATCTCTTCTTAACTCAATTACAACTCTAATTCCCTTTCTATTTGACTCATCTCTTAATTCAGTAATACCTTCTATCTTCTTTGACTTTACAAGGTTTGCAATTTCAAAAAGTAGACTAGATTTATTTACCATATATGGTATTTCTTCAATAATTATTCTGTCTTTATTATTGTAATTTTCAATTCTTGCCTTAGATCTAACCTTTACTTTTCCGTGACCACTCTTGTATGCTTTTACCATACTTGATGATCCAAGTACAATTGCACCTGTTGGAAAATCAGGACCTTTTATAAATTTAAGAAGATCTTCAACTCTTGCTTGAGGATTGTCAATTAAATAAATTGTTGCATCAATTACTTCTGCTAAATTGTGAGGAGGTATGCTTGTTGCCATACCTACAGCAATACCTGTAGAACCATTCACTAGAAGATTTGGAAATCTAGAAGGTAGAACTTCTGGTTGAACTGTAGTCTCATCAAAATTAGGATAGAAATTTACTGTATTCTTATTTATATCCTTTAACATCTGCTCACTAAGTCCACTCATCCTAGCTTCTGTATAACGCATGGCAGCTGGCCCGTCTCCATCTATTGAACCAAAGTTCCCCTGAGAATCTATAAGAGGATACCTAGTATTAAATGGCTGAGCAAGTTTAACAATTGCACTATATATTGAAGAATCGCCATGTGGATGATACTTACCAATTACTTCACCTACAATTGTTGCAGACTTTCTATGCTGCTTATCACTTGTAAAGTGAAGTTCATTAAGAGCATATATTATTCTTCTTTGAACAGGTTTTAGTCCATCTCTTACATCTGGCAATGCTCTACTTAATATTACGCTCATAGAATAGTTGATATATGAACGTTTCATTTCGTCTTTAATATTTATAGTTTGTATTCTATTATCCATACATCTCTCCTATATATCTAATTCATTTGCTATTAGAGCATTCTCTTCAATAAATTTCTTTCTTGGTTCTACTTCTCCACCCATTAACATACTAAATATTTGATCAGCTTCAATTGCATCTTCAATTTCAACTTTTTTTAGAATTCTATTTTCAGGATTCATAGTTGTCTGCCAAAGATCTTCAGCATCCATCTCTCCTAATCCTTTATATCTAGATATTCTATACTTAGTATCTCTATATTTTTCTTCTAATCTCTTCTTTAAATCTGCCTCATCATATACATATTCAACATTCTTTCCTTGTTTTATTGCAAAAAGAGGAGGTTGAGCAACATATATATTTCCATTTTCTATTAATTCTCTTGTATATCTAAAGAAAAATGTAAGTAAAAGTGTCCTTATATGGGCACCATCTACATCGGCATCAGTCATTATTATTATTTTTCCATATCTCAATTGGTTTATGTTAAATTCTTCACCTATTCCAACGCCAAATGCTGTAATCATGCTCCTTATTTCATTATTTGATAATATTTTTGAAAAATTAGCTTTTTCAACATTGAGTATCTTTCCTCTTAGAGGCAGTATAGCTTGGAATTTTCTATCTCTTCCGTCCTTGGCACTACCGCCAGCTGAGTCACCCTCTACGATAAATATTTCGCTAAGTAAAGGATCTTTTTCTTCACAATCTACTAATTTTCCTGGAAGAGAAAATCCGTCAAGAAGCCCCTTTCTCCTTGTAAGATCTCTTGCCTTTCTAGCTGCTATTCTAGCTCTTGCACTTCTTACACACTTATCAATTATTATCTTTGCTTCACTTGGATTTTCCATCAAGAAAGTATTAATCATTTCTGAAGTTAGCGAATCTACTATACCTCTCACCTCTGAATTTCCAAGTTTTGTCTTAGTCTGACCTTCAAATTGTGGATTTTTAATTTTAACACTTATTATTCCTGTAAGACCTTCTCTTACATCTTCTCCAGTTAAATTTTCGTCTTTTTCTTTTAGTACTCCACTTTTTCTTGCATAGTCATTTATAATTCTTGTCATTGCAGATCTAAATCCTGAAAGATGTACTCCACCTTCTACTGTATTTATATTATTTGCAAAACTAAAAATATTTTCTTGATATCCATCTGTATATTGTAGAGCAAGCTCAAGAGATACATCTTCTGTATTTTTCTCTGCATATATTATTTTTTCATGAATTGGATTTCTATTTGAATTGATAAATGAAATAAATTCCTTTATTCCACCTTCATAACAAAATTCCTGTTTTTTATTACTTCTCTCATCAAATATCTCTAATTTTAATCCCTTATTTAAAAAAGCTAATTCTCTAAATCTCTTCTCTAAAGTTGAATAATCGTAATCTAGAGTTTCAAAGATTTCGTCATCTGCTAAAAATTGAGTTTCACTTCCGGTTTCATCAGTCTTTCCAACTACATGTAGTTCTTTAACTGTATTTCCCTTCTCAAATTCTATTTCATAGATTTTTCCATCTCTATATACTCTTATCTTCATCCACTTACTAAGGGCATTAACAACAGATGCACCTACACCATGAAGTCCACCTGAAACTTTATATTCTTCATTATTAAATTTTCCACCTGCATGAAGAACAGTATGAATTACTTCAACTGCTGGCTTACCTGTCTTAGGATGTATATCAACAGGCATACCTCTACCGTTGTCTTTTACATAAATAATATTTCCATTTTTTATGCCAATTTTTATAGTGTCACAATATCCATTGAGTGCCTCATCAATACTATTATCTACTATCTCATAAACTAAATGATGAAGTCCTCTTATACTTGTAGACCCAATATACATACCTGGTCTTTTTCTAACTGGATCTAGTCCTTCTAAAACTTGTATTTTATCGGCTGTATAATGTTTTTGACTCATTAAATCCCTATCTTTCCATTGTCTATAGTAATAATATTTAAATTATCTTTTATTTTTCTATTAAATCCCTCTAAATCAGTAGAGGTTATAATACATTGATATTCTTTAATACAATCAAGTATTGTATGTCTTCTTATTTCATCTAATTCACTAAATACATCATCAAGTAAAAGAATAACCTTGCCTGCTTTTTGAGATATTTCTCTTGCAAGAGATAGATATAGTGATAAAGTTGATATTCTTACCTGACCTGTTGAAGCAAATTTCTTAAGAGATTTGCCATTAAAAATTAAATCTATATCATCAGAATGTATACCTTTTTTTGTGAAAAATAATTTAGAATCTATATTTCTGTTTTTTCTTAAAAAATCAAGGTGTTCACAATATATTATATCATAATTTTCATACAAATTCATTCTCAAAAAGCAATCATAATTTACATTTAAAATTGATTCTTTATTAAAAAAATTCTCCATATAAAATGGTATATGTTTGTTTAATTCATCTATGAATTTAACTCTATCAATTATTATTTTTGTTCCAGTTTTTGCCATTACTTCTTCATAGTAATCTATTAAATTTGTATTCATTTCTTTAAGAAGTATATTTCTATTTTTTAAAGCCTTGTTGTAAGTAATTAAATTTTCAAGATATGCTGAGTTGTACATAGATATATTTTCGTCTAAAAAATTTCTTCTTTTTACAGGTCCATCTTTTATAATACGTAAGTTTTCAGGCTCAAACAAAACCATAGGAAACATTCCAAATAGTTCTTTTCTTTCAATATTTTTACCATCAACAACTAATCTTGTTTCCTTAGTATTTTGAAAGTATGTAAATTTCTTAGTAGAGTCTTTTTTCTCATCATAAAAAAGAAGACTTACTTGCATGTCTTCTTTGTCATAATTTATCAGATCTCTTTTATTAATTGTCCTAAAAGCTCTAGCTTTTTTTGCAAAATATATTGCCTCTACTAGATTGGTCTTTCCTTGACCATTATTTCCAATTATAAAATTAATATTTGGAGAAAATTCAAAAATCTCGTTTGAATAATTCCTATAGTTGTATAACAAAGCTTTATCAATTATCATACCTACATTTTACTATATTTTTATTCCTTTTACCAATTAAAAAGCTCTAGTAATACTAGAGCTAAACTATTTCGTATGTCTGGCTATCAAATTCTATTCTATCTCCACTATAGAGCTTCTTTCCCCTTTGTTTTACTATCTGACCATTTACTAATATGTCATATTCTTCTATAAGAAATTTAGCATGTGAGCCTGTATCTGCAATACCTACATACTTTAAAAATTGCTGCAGAGTTATATATTGTGTATTTATTTCTATCTTATTCATTTGAGCGCACTTGTCTAGGAACTATGTAGTACCTGTAACTTTCATCATTAACTGGCTTTATAAGACATGGTCTTGTTGGAAGTTCAATGTGCATCTCTATTTCTTCACATTCCATATTTCTCAATGCTACAAGAACTTTGCTTGGATTTATTCCCATTACAAAATCTTCTCCAGCCTTTTGAACTGAAATTTCTTGTAATGAGCTTCCCATCTTTGATTTTGATTCTAAAATTAGACTATTTCCCTTAAAGTTCATTGTAACTAAATGATTTTTTCCATAGATGCTCATTATACTTACTAAGTCTAGTGCCATTTGGAACTCTGTCTTGTTAAGTTTAATTTTTGCCATCATATTAGCAGGTAGCACTTTTTTGTAATCTATATAGTTTCCTTCTAAAATTTCTGATATTACAGCTATATTATCAAAGAAGAAACCTATTTTATTATCTTCAAGTGCGATAGTCATTTCTGTATCTATTTCAGAAGAAAGAATTTTTTCAAGTTCACTTACCAACTGACCTGGTATTATAACAGATATATTTTTATTTGTATCTACTGGCATTTTTTTAATAGCTATACTGTAGCCATCTATACATACCATTTTTGCCATCCTATCTTTGACTTCTAGATAAGATCCAGTAAGAATAAGTCTAACTTCTTCTTTAGAAATGGCAAATTTAGTCATTTTTATCATTTCTTTAAATGCAAACTGTGTCATTTTTAAAGTGTTTTCCATTGAAATACTTGGTAAAAATGGAAATTGTGAAGGATCCATAGTAAGTAATTCAAGAGAAATTTGTGAACAATTTATTCTCATGACATTGTCTTCTAGAAAAAATGTAATATCTTCATTATTTAATCTTCTGATACTATCACTTAAAAGCTTATAATCTAAAACTGCCTCACCTTCCTTTAATACATTACATTTAATAGTAGCAGTTATAGAAAATTTCATATTAAAAGCATTTATTTCTAATTTGTTATCATAAGCTCTAATTAAAACTCCTTTAAGAACTTCCATTACTGTTCTATTGCTTATGGCATTTCTAACTATATTTAGAGCTTTTTCTAAATCTGATTGTTGTACTAAAAATTGCATATAATCTCCTTAATATATAAATAATAGAAAATAATAATTATATTAATGCCTGTTAATTCTATGGATAACTCATATAATTATTAATTTTTGAGTGAAATTTAATTGGATAAAGTTGTTAATAAGTTTCATAAAAATAATTATTTATCAACAACATAATTTTTCCACATCTTATCAACAGATTTTATGTTTATAACTAATTGTCTATTTTAGCTTTTAATTCGTTTATCATTTCTTTTATTTTTTCATTTTCTATTATATCATTAGTTATTTTTTCATAAGCATGAACTACAGTAGAATGATCTCTATTTCCAAATATTTCTCCAATCTTAGGTAGAGATAAATCTGTGTAATCTCTTATAAGGTACATTGCAACCTGTCTTGGGAAGGCAATAGATTTAGGCTTTCTAGATGAATCAAGATCTCTTTCAGTTACATTGAAATATTCACATATCAATTTTCTTATATAATTCTCATCTATTTTCTTTTTATTATCATTAATTATACCAGAAAGAGCTTTAAGGCATAAATTGATGTCTATATTCTTTGTTTCAGTTAAATTTGCAAAGGCAAGTGTTCTAGTAAGAGCACCCTCTAAATCTCTTATATTTGAGTGAATGTGTTTAGAAATATACTCATAAACTTCTTGATCTATTCTATTTTCATCACTTCCAGCCTTTTTTCTTAAAATAGCTATTCTAGTTTCAAAATCAGGAGGAGCTATATCAGCGATTAATCCCATCTTAAATCTAGATTTAAGTCTTGCAGCTAGATTGTCTATTTCATCAGGTGTTCTATCAGAACTTATTACTATTTGTTTTTTATCAAGATATAGAGTTTCAAAAGTGTGGAAGAAAGCCTCCTGTGTCTGCTCTTTTGAAGCTAAAAATTGTATATCATCTATTAGAAGTACATCACTTGATCTATATTTTTGTCTAAATTTATCTGTAGTATTGTATCTAATTGAATCTATGTAGTCATTTGTAAAAGTTTCACAGGAAATATAGACTATATTTGTATTTGGATTTTGTTCCTTTATATAGTTTCCTATAGCATGCATAAGGTGAGTTTTTCCAAGACCTACTCCTCCATATATGTATAGAGGATTGTATTCTGTTCCTGGGGATTTAGCAACAGAGACACTTGCAGCATATGCAAGATGGTTTTTAGTTCCTACTACAAAGTTATCAAAGACATATTTTGGATTTAATTGAGATGAATCATCATCTCTTTTATTTTTGGAAAACTCAATTTCTTCATATTCTGGTATTGAACCTATACTATCTTCACTAAGAACTAGAAAATCCTTTTCTTCTGAATACAGATCTCTATATATTTCTTTAAATTTTTCATGATATTTATATGAGTTGATTTGTTTAGCATTAAATCTACTTGTAACTAAATAAAAGGCATTTTTATCAGCACTTACAGGTTTTAAATATCTAAACCACGCATTATATGTCATTTCGTCGTATTCTTCTTTTAATCTTTTAGAAATTTCTTCCCATATATTTTCTATTGACATATATTCTCCTTCCACAGCTTTTCCACAAAAATTTATTTTTTTACTTTATCAACATTATATCAAAAAGTTGTGAATATTTGTTTTTGCTTAAACTTGAAAAAATGAGTTATCCACAGATTTTTGGTAAAAAAACATATAAAAAGCCAGTTTTCCACATTGGAATACTAATGTTTCTGTGGATAAATAGCAACTTCTCCACAAATTTATCCACATTTTTTAAAAATTTGGGATTTTTTGAAAAAAAATAATTGACTTATCAACAAATAAACATATAAGCGTTGTTATCAACAGGTTTTAGTGGATAAGCTAGTAC
>JAEZUZ010000088.1 GCA_023443345.1 Bacillota bacterium | reverse complement strand
GGCTACAAATACTGAATTTGCTAAAAAGACTACTGAAGAGATGTATGAAATAACTTCAGCAGAACATCCTAAGTACCAAATTCCAATACTTAACTTTAGAGGTCTTCCTTGTGGAATAGATATTATAAAGGTAGTTGAAACTTCTATCACTCCAGTGTTAAATACAGCTATTGCATCAAATAAGCCTGGTGTAGGAATGGTTGGTGCTGGAATGTCAACTCTGCCTATTGAACCTTTTGTAGAGGCATTAAAGGCGCTTGCAGAAGACTTAGGATATAAGGGGGAATAATGTTAAAAAATATAGTGAGCAAAAATTCATACTATGATTCAGCAACCCTTATGCTACTTAGCACAAATATAATGGACAATGTTCAAGGTGTAGAAGATGTTGCTGTTATGATGGCAACAGATATGAATAAGTCTCTTATGAGATCTTCAAATCTTCTAGATGCAGAAGGAGAGAAGGCTCAGGCAAACGATATGATATTTGCAATAGTTGCAAAGGATCAGGAAACAATTGATAAAGCCGTAAATTTTGCCAAGGAACAACTAGAAAAGAGAGAAGAGCAAGAAGATACAGAATCTTCTAAAATAGTTAAATCAGTAGATATTGCTCTTAATAAGTATAGTAACCTAAATATGGCGGTAGTCTCTCTTCCAGGGAATTATGCTAAAAGAGAAGTTGTAAAATTGCTTAAAAATGGAGTAGATGTACTTCTATTTAGTGACAATGTTTCTATAGAAGAAGAAATAGAATTAAAGGACTTAGCTCTAGAGAACGGCCTACTTATGATGGGACCAGATTGTGGAACAGCAATCATAAATGGAGTAGGTTTGGGATTTGCAAACGAAGTAAGAATCGGAGACATTGGCCTTGTTGGAGCTAGTGGAACAGGTCTTCAAGAAGTATTTACATTAATTGATAAATACGGTCACGGAATTTCACAGGCTTATGGAACTGGTGGAAGAGATATAAAATCACAAGTCGGTGCAAAGATGATGCTTGAGGCTATCAATAGACTTGAAAAGGATGAAAATACAAATAAAATTGTTGTAATATCAAAACCACCATCAGAAGATGTACTAAATAAAGTTGTTGATAGACTAAAAAAATCAAGTAAGGAAGTTATAGCTTGTTTTATAGGAGCTAAAAAGCTAGAAAATCTTGGAAATATAAAACAGGCATATTCTCTAGAAGAAGCAGCTAGATTAGCTACAGGATATCTAGAAGAAAAAGAACTTGATGATAAATTTATAAGTCAATCAAAAGCTAAATTGGGATCTTCTCAAAAATATGTAAGAGGTCTTTATGCAGGTGGAACACTTGCATATGAAGCGATGCTACTTCTAAGAGATGAATATGGACATGTATATTCTAATACTCCACTAGATAAAGAGGATCTATTAGAAGATGTCAGCAAGTCTAAAGAGCACAGTGTAATCGACTTAGGAGATGATGAATTTACAAGAGGAAAACCTCATCCAATGATAGATCCATCACTTAGATCTAAGAGATTACTTGATGAAGCAAGAGATGAAGAAGTAGCAGTAATACTTTTAGATGTGGAAATAGGCTATGGATCTCATGCTAACCCAGCAGAAATTGTCTCTAAACAAGTAAGAGAAGCAAGAGAAGTTGCAAAGTCTCAAAATAGAGAGCTTGTCTTCATATCTTCTATATGTGGTACAGAAAAAGACTATCAAGACTATCACAGACAAAAGAAGATTTTGGAAGATGCAGGAGTATTTGTAACACACTCAAATAGAGAAGCAATTAGATATGCAATTGAGATTTTGAGATAGGAGGAATGATGCAAGAAAAGAAATTACATGTCCTAAATTTAGGTCTTATGGGATTTTATGATTCAGTCAAAATGCAAAATGTAGAAGTTGTACATGTAGACTGGAAACCTTCAGCTCAAGGTTCTCAGGAGCTATTAGATATGATAGATTTTATTAGACAATCTCAGGAGAAGCTGTAGTTAAAACTACAGCTTTTTTGTATAATTAACTCATGAGAAACTTTACTATTAATAGACTTTTAGAAGTAGAGGAACTAAGTGGGATAAAACTTGTATACGCTTCTAAGAAGTCACAGGAAAATATAATTACAAATGTCAATTTAATAGAAAATCCTGAGTCGTATGAGTGGTTTTCTTCAGGGGAATTTATACTTACTACTGGTTACTTTTTTAGAGATGATGAACAAAAACAGATACATTTGATAAGAAAGTTGCATGAACTTGGATGTTCAGGTATAGGTATAAAGATAAATAGATATTGGGAAAAGACACCAAATATAATACTTAAAGAGGCAAAGAGGTTGGACTTTCCTATCATAGAAATTCCATTTAAGTATAGTCTTACTAAGATAAATACAGTTATTAATAATTACATATTTAATAGTGAAGAGATACTTGTTAAAAATTATTTAGATATAAGATATATGTATCTTAAGATGGGATTTGGAGCGACAAATATAGAGAATGTCGTAAATTTTACATCAGATTTAATAGGAAATCCACTGATTCTTCTTGATAGTGAATTTAATCTTATATATTATCACGACTTAGATGGAAATCCAAAGAATCTTGAGTCTATATTTAGATTGGTAAAAAGAGAGCCAGTTTTTAATAGAGAGCTTATAGATACAATTCCAAGGGATGTTGAGAAATTGACTGTAAATATATTGAGGGATGTCGATGATATAACAGTGAGATTTTTCCCTATATATTATCTAAGTACAATATATGGATATCTTGTCCTTATAAACTCTATGAGAAGTCTAAAGAGTATAGATTATTTAGCTATTGAAAATGCCACAAATTTGATTGCTGTTGAGCGTGAAAAGACGAGGCAGATTGAAGAATCTAAGAATAGACTCAGGGAAGACTTTTTTGATGATTTAATACAGAATAAGATTGAATCTGTCAATGCACTTAAGAATCTAGCTAGATTGTATGGGCTCAATCCTAAAAATGACCATATTATTTCGATAATTAGATTTAAAGAGATAGATGAGAAATCTTTTAAACTTCTGAGTGAAAACATTATAAATATGTGTGGTGATTCAATAAAAAATATTGAAGCGATACTTAGAGACTTAAATGTAATTCTATTTATTGAGGTCTCTAAACATACAAATACTTGTGAATTAAAAAGAAGAATAAAGATATTTACTCAAGATATTTCAAAGTGGGTTGAGGCAAATATAGGAGATGACTTTATAATGTCTATTTCAAATCTATGTGTAGATTTTTCAAACATATCTAAGTCTATTTCTGTTGCTCAGGAAATAATTGAAATAGCACTAAATAAGAATTCTAAAAATAAAATATACTATTTTGATGACTATCTATCATATTATTTTCTAGATCACTTTGTTCAGAGAAAGAGTTTGAGAGAATTTTATGATATGGCATTTAAAGATTTGCTTGAACTTGAAAATAATGAAAATTCAGATTTAATTGAGACATTAGAAGCTTATTTCAACTTTCAGGGAAATATTTCTAGAGCTGCTAAGTCAATATTTCTTCACAGAAATACATTCATATATAGACTAGAAAAAATACAGAAGTTATTAAATTTTTCAATTGAAAATGATGAAGCATGCTTTAATATTCAATTGGCACTTAAGATAAGGAGAATACTAGGGTTATGATTTTAGATATCATAAAGTCCAAGGGAGAATCTAAGGGAGCAATTATATACTTCCATACAGGAGGTATGATATGCTCAACTTCAAGAGAACTTCAAGACTATCAAATAGAACTTTTAAAGGATTATGATATATATCTACTTGAATATAGGCTTGCACCTAAGTATAAATTCGATGAAATTATAGATGATGCATATATGACGGTAGATGAAGTTTTTAAAAAAGAGAAGAAAGTAATATTCTTTGCCAAATCTGCTGGTTGCTACATTGCCATGAGTATATATTCTAGAAGATATATAGAGAAAAAAGACAATGCTTTAGCAATGATATTATTTTATGGCTATTATAAATTTAGTCACAAATCCTTTATTGAACCATCTAAGTACTATCAAAATTACAATATAAGTAGTGAAATGATAGATAGGATACTTCAGAAGGACGAAATAAGCCTTATGAATAGAACTATTATCTACATATATACAAGGGCACAGGGAACTTGGCTAGATTTTATTGGAATGGATACTTCTAACCTAGACAAATATAGTCTAGAGGAATATTTAGATAAATTTCCAAGGACATATATCGCAACAGCTCTAAGAGATACAGATGTAGATTCAAGCAATAGTCTAAGTCTTCATAGTAAAATTAGAGATTCTAAATTATATACAGTAGATAGACAGGTACATATGTTTGATCAGGAAGAAAATGAAGATAATATTGCACTGTTTGAAGACATACTTGAATTTATCAATATCTAGCTATTGTGTTATACTATATGCATGAAAAGGATAAAATTATCAGAATTATTTAACATAGAACACGATTTAATTATAGATTCGATATCTATTGATTCTAGAGAAAAAAATGAGAACGGAATATTTTTTTGCATGCCTGGTACTACTTTTGATTCACATGATTTCATAGATCAGGCTATAGAAAATGGAAGTAGAGTTATAGTACACACTAGAGATATTCAAAAGAGGGAGGGCATAGTATATAAAAAGGTTGAAGATATATATTTAACTCTAAGAGATGTACTAAATAAAATATTTGATTATCCAACTAAAGATTTATCTGTATATGCAGTAACTGGTACAAATGGCAAGACAACTACTGCAATGATAATAGAAAATTTGCTCTCAAATTTTGAAAAAGCAGCTTATATAGGAACTCTAGGAGTTAAGATCAAAGGTAAACTAGAAGAAGTAAATCACATGACAACTCCAGATATAGTAACTCTATGTAGAATTTTAGATGACATTAATAGACAAGGATGCAGTTCTCTAGCTATTGAAGTTAGTTCTCATGCACTAGACCAGCATAGAACAGACATACTTGATGTAGATGTGGCAATATTTACCAATTTAACACATGAACATCTAGACTATCATAAAGATATGCTTGGATATATGAAAGCTAAGAGGAAATTGTTTGAAACTCTTACAGAAGATAAATTTGCAATAGTAAATCTAGATGACGATTATGCTAGGGATATGATTTCAACTACTAAGGCTAAAGTAATAACATATGGAA
>JAEZUZ010000030.1 GCA_023443345.1 Bacillota bacterium | reverse complement strand
AATACGTCCAGTGGTACAACACTGAACGTATTCAAAAATCCTTAGGATACTTATCTCCTATCGAGTATAGACTAAAATATTCATAATCTTTTTATTTGCTGTGTACTTGACAGGGTATAGTATCCTTAGCACTCTTTTATACTACTTCTCATCTTTAAAAGTTAAGAACCAATCTAATTGGTTAATTCCCTCATTATCCTTCATTCCAACTCTATCTATTGCATCTTGCTGAGTTCTTGGTGGTGGGATAATCACAGGATCTCCTGCATTCCAGTTAGCAGGTGTAGCAATCTTTTCATTATCAGCTTTTTGTAGAGCAACAAGTACTCTTCTGATTTCGTCCATATTTCTACCTGTGCTTGATGGATAGTAAAGAATTGTTCTAATTGTACTTTCTGGATCAATTATAAATACAGCTCTTACAGCGTTTGTATCTGACTCGCCTTGAATCATTCCATACTTGTAAGCTACTTCCATTTTTATATCTACTACTAATGGAAAATCGATCTTCTGCTTTTCAATTCCATTCCAACAAAAACCTTCTAGAGATCTTAACCAAGCAATATGTGAATGTAGAGAATCAACTGATAGACCTACTAATTCTGTATTTAAATTATCTCTTAAGTCGTCTGCCATTGATGCAAATGTCATGAATTCTGTTGAGCAAACAGGTGTAAAATCAGCTGGGTGTGAGAAGAAAATTACCCACTTACCCTTGTAATCTTGAGGAAAATGTATTGTTCCCTTTGTGGTGTCTGCTACAAATTCTGGAGCTTTTGAACCAATAACTGGAAATTGTCTTTCTTGTTCCATAATTATTATACCTCCTGTGTGATTATTACCCTTATAGATAGAATATATACAATAAAATTGACTAAAAAAATTATATTTTTTTAAATATATATTTCTATATTCATTATTTGATAATTATGTTATAATATTTAAGGTTACAATATTTTATAGAAGGAGAACGCATGCAAAGAGAAACATTAAAAGCATTAAAGAGAACTCAAACTGGAACAGGTGCTAATTATCGTACTCGTGTAAATCAATATATCCCTGGCGTGCTCTATGGAACAAGTTTAGATGAAAACGTACTTTTACAAATCAGTCAAAGAGATGTTGGTGTATTTTTAAATAACAACTATGTAGGTTCAACACTTACTCTTGATATAGAAGGCGAAGAACACTTTGCTTTACTAAAAGAAATCCAAATACATCCAGCTTCAAGAAAGGTACTTCATTTAGATTTCCAAGCACTTAAGAAGGGTGAAGAAATTAAGGTATCAATTCCTGTTGTAATTGAAGGCACAGAAAAATTGAGAGATTTCGTGTGCCAAACAATGCTATCAGAGATTGAAATCACTTGCCTACCTAAGTACTTAGTACCAAATATAACTTTAGATGTTACAGGTAAACAAGCTGGTGATCAATTGATGATTAAAGATCTTGATCTTTATAAAGATGAAAATATCAAAATAAGCAATGATCCAGAAAGCGTTGTATATCTAATTAGCCAAGCTGAAGTATTCACAGAACCTGAACCAACAGAAGAAAGTGAAGAAACACAGGAAGATAGCCAAGAGGCAACAGAAGAATAAAAATAATGCACTATTACAGTGCATTTTTTATTTGTCCATTTTTAAATTTAATTCTAAAAACAAAAAATAGGGTATTACCCTATTTTTCATTTTCAAAATATTCAACGATTATATCTCTTAAATTGAGCAATTCTTCCTTAGTAAGTCTTATACCCTTGCCCATTCTCTTGTGATCTTCGCTCCAAGTTCTTATGTCGTACTTTGGCTCATTCCCATTAAATGATACAAGGTTTAACTCTGATGTCTGCCCCTTTTCTAAGTGTGAATATATTCCTATATTCTGAATAATTTCGAAACTAAAATCTTTCATAACAACTCCTTTCACCTAGATTATATATTTATAAAAATATATATTTATGGTTTAGGAGCAAATTACTTAATGGATTATAGTTCCAGTGCAATTTCCATCATCTGTGTAAATGATTCCTGCCTATCTTGAGCTGAAACTTCTCCGCCTTTTAAGATATGATCGCTAACTGTACAGATAGCTAGAGCTTGTACTTTATACTTCTTAGCAATTGTCAAAAGCTCTGCGGCTTCCATCTCTACACCTAAAACTCCATATTCAGCCCATCTTGTGATATCTTCACCTGTCTCATCATAGAATAAGTCAGAGCTTAATAGACTTCCAACATGTACTTTTATATTCTTTTCTTGAGCAACTTCATATGCCTTTTTAAGTAAGAAGAAGTCACTTGTTGGTGCGTATGTATGTCCAAAAAATCTGCGCTCAACCATCTTTGAATTAGTACAAGCACTAGAAGCGATAATTACATCTCTTAAATTTACATCATCCTGAATTGAACCACAGCTTCCGATTCTAACTAATTTCTTAGCTCCATATTCCTTTATTAATTCATGATAGTAAATTGATGCTGAAGGCATTCCCATTCCTGAGCCTTGAACTGAAACTCTCTTTCCTTTGTAAGTTCCTGTAAATCCCCACATACCTCTTACATCATTATATTTTTTAGCATTTTCTAAATAAGTATTTGCAATAAACTCAGCTCTTAATGGATCTCCTGGTAGCAGTACTAATTCTGCAATATCTCCTTGATTAGCTTGAATGTGTAAGTGTTTCATATTCCCTCCTAAATATTTTTAAATATACTAAAGCTTCGTGCTTCTATAGTATTATTTGCATATTTCTTTGTAGAAAATATCTCTTCTACTTCTAAATCAATTTTATAGGATTGTGTTGAAAAATTAAAGACAAAATGTTCTTTTTCATCAACATGCATTATGTATATCAACGAACCAATATTTTCAACTCTGACTTTATTATTTATATCATCTCTTGTAAATGTTGAAAAATATTGTCTTTCTTTTCTCAATTCTATAAATTTTTTAACCATCTCTACAAGTTCAATATTTTTCTCTATATCACTCTTTTTAAGTGCATTTATTTCAACAGGTCCTTGATATCTATCTCTGATCTGATAAGCTTCCTTCATCACTTCTGTAGTTGCATGGATAAATGGTATGCCAAAACTAAGTATAATAGAAGCAAATCCAAGCACATGTGAATCAAATAACTCACTTCTAGATAACCCGGTTCTTATTAGCTGATCTGCCAATATATAGTGATCGTGACAGCTAAAGTAATGTATAATTTCCTGTGGCTCTTTTGCCTTTGACTTCTTAGCTATAAGACCATTTTTAAATTTAGTTGGATCAACTCCATGATATGAAAGAAGTCCCCTTGAACTTCCAAAGTGTGAACCTCTTAATAGATCTCTAAATAAGTCATCAAAAAAAGCATAGCCTTTGCCAGACTGAGCATTCCATGTGGTTTTTAACTCAACATCTAAAGCAGAATAACCAGCATCCCATGGCTCACCATAGAGTAAAATATCGCTGTACTTATACTTCAACCTATTTACTATATCTTGAGTTAATTTCTTGTCCATGAGCGCCCAGAGATCGAATCTAAAGCCATCTACTTTCATTTCTTCAAGAAAATACTCAAGTGACTCTATGATCATCTCTCTAGCAAATATATTTGAAGTATTAATTTCGTTTCCTACTCCTGAACCATTGGAAAATGTTCCATCTACTTCTCTATAAAAATTACTTCCAAATAGTATTTCAAAAGAGCTATTTCTAGTTAAATATGTATGATTATATACTACATCCATTACTACAGAGATATTATTTTGATGTAGAAATTTGACCATATTCTTAAATTCAAAAATCCTATTTAAATCTTTTTCTGCATAAGAACCCTCTAGATTAAAATAGGAAATCGGATCATATCCCCAATTATAGCTATTTTCATCACATTCATCTACACTTCCAAAGTCCATGCATGGCAGTAAGTGAAGATGCGTTATCCCAAGTCTTTTAAGATGCTCTATTACAAAGCTATTCTCAGATAGTCCCAAGTATCCCTTTTTATCTAAATCATATGTCAAATCCTTTATATGTGATTCATATATGATTCTATCACTGTGATGAGACCTTTTATGTTCTCTAAATCCACTTGGATCGTAATCTCTTGGATTTACAACAACGCTATATTCTGAATTATATGTTGTCAAATATGACCAGGGATCACTCATGACATGATTTATAGAATCTCTTTCTACATGATATCTATATTTCATATTTTTTGCATTAAATGGCAATTCTACTTCATAGTATCCATCTCTATACTCCATATCGTAGAATTTAGAATCAATTTCTAATTTAATACTTAATCCATCAATTGCCCTTAGAGTAAAAAGAGTGCTGTCATCTCTAATTATGTAGGGTTTCATATATTTTTCTCCTATTTTCATTTAAATTCTCAATTGAATTTATATTTATCACTCTTTTATTCTCTAAGTCACAGCTATTAGTAATTATTAAATCACTTGTATTTATCAGTTTTCTAATTTTTAAAGTATCTAAATTTGTTACATAGATCATATTTATTTGCCAACCAACTTTTGCAAGATTATTGACTCTATCGTATAGTCTAAATAGGTGCTGGAGATATTCTTTTGTTTCAAAATCAAATGGCTCTATCTTTCCTGTAAATACAAAAAGTACATCTCTCATATTTAAGTATGGATAATTTTCCTTGAGAGATATAAAATATTCCATTGACTTGATAGAGTTTTTGAAATTTTCTGCCTCATATGTCAAATCTACGATGTAATTTGAATACTTTTCTCCATAAAGCTCACTTTTAGATACTTCTTTAAAATCTAACCATCTGTCTTTTATTATATTCCAGTCAATTTTTTTATCACTTAAAACAGATTCTCTTTTTCTATATTCATACATTATGTCATAGACTCTAGGAAATATAGAATAGAATTCATCATCATAAGTATCGTCATAGTTGATAGGATCATATATAAATATTTGATGAACAAGATTATTGGCTTGATCCCAACTGTAATTATATTTATCAAGTAAAACTCTTATAAATTCATATATTACAACCTGCATACTACTTAGTGGAAGATATATTCTAAGT
>JAEZUZ010000002.1 GCA_023443345.1 Bacillota bacterium | reverse complement strand
AAAAAACTGATAGTATATATCCAAGAAGTAATGCACAGATGAAAAAGAAGCCTCTATAGCTTAAAAAAGAAATGTAAAACATTTCTTTTTTTATTTTACAAATACCAAATATAGATTATTTATAATTTTTTTGTTTTTTGATACAATACCCTTAGGAGAAATTATGATTTTTACTATTTTTAATCAAAAGGGAGGAGTTGGTAAGACTACCATCTCTGTAAATTTATCGCACGGTGTATCCCTAAAGAAAAAAAAGACACTTTTAATAGACCTAGATCCACAGGCTAATGCAACAAGTGGTCTTGGATTTGATAAAAATGATCAAGAAAGAGCATCTTATCACCTATTTTCAGATACTGATCCAAGCGAACTTATAAAGAATCACTCTAAATATCTAGATGTAATCACTTCTAATAAAGAGTTGGCGGGATTCCAAGTAGAAATAATAAATAATGAGAACTGGCAATCTCTATTAAAAGATAAATTAGATAAAATAAAGCAAAATTATGACTATATATTTATAGACTCACCACCTTCTCTAGGAGAACTGAGCATAAATGCACTTACAGCAAGTGATGGAGTTATAATACCTGTGCAGTGTGAATACTATGCCCTTGAAGGTTTGAGTGACTTAATTGATACTATAGATAGAATAAAGGCACATTGCAATCATGACCTAGAGATAGCAGCAGTAATTCTAAATATGTATGATAAGAGAAATAATTTAACTACAGATGTTGAAAATGAAGTGAGAAGCCATTTCAAAGATGTAGTTTTAAACTCATATATTCCAAGAAACATAAGACTTGCAGAAGCACCAAGTTATGGAGAGAGCATATATGACTATAGTTCTCTTTCAAAAGGTGCCTGGGCCTTTAGGGCACTTGTAAATGAGTTTATTAAAAGGAGTTCACAATGAAAAGAAAAGGACTTGGCAAGGGACTAAACGCAATTCTTGAGAGTGCAAACCAGACAGGAATATTAAAGGTAGATATTTCAAAGATAAAACCAAATCCAAAACAGCCTAGAAGAGAGTTTGATGAAGTTGCTCTTGAAGAACTTGCACAATCGATAAAAGAAAATGGAATAATTCAGCCTATAATAGTTACAAAAAGAGAGGGCGGATATGAAATAGTTGCTGGTGAGAGAAGATACAGAGCAGCCAGAAAGGCCGGACTTAAAGAAATAGAAGTAATAGTAAAAGAGTATGATGATCAATCAAAGGCAAAATTAGCTCTTATAGAAAACATTCAGAGAGAAAATTTAAATCCAATAGATGAAGCTGTTGCAATCAACTCATATATCGAAATGTACAAATTAACACATCAAGAGGCAGCAGATGTAATTGGAAAATCCAGAGTATACGTCTCAAATTTACTTAGATTACTTCAACTTCCTGACAAAATACTAAATGCCGTCATAAGGGGAGAACTCACACAGGGGCATGCAAGAGTACTTGTTTCTGTAACTCCACAAGTGAAACAGATGAAATTGTTCGAAAAAGTTCTAAATGAAAATCTAAGTGTCAGGGAACTCGAAGAATTGGTCAGCCAAAAGGAGTCTGAACCTAAACAGAGAAAACCTAAAGATATACATATTAAAGAGTTAGAAGAAGATCTTACAAATAGATTTAATAGAAAAGTAATTGTAAGAGGAAACTCAATACAGCTCAGCTATCACGGAAAAAAAGATTTAAACAGACTGGTTGAATTTCTTAAGACAAAATTGTGATGTTTCACGTGAAACATAGGGAGAAAAATGAACATACTTATTATAAGAAATGAAGATGCTGGAACCAAGAAAAACGAAGACATATTTAAGAAAATACTCAAGGAGTTTGACAAAAGGGGCATCACATACAATATAGACAGAACTATAAGCGAGAGCTATTTGTATGAAAAGTTTAGAGATATAAAAGAGATAAACTACGACTGTATATGTATTGCAGGCGGAGATGGAACAATACACCATACCATAAATGCCACGCTTCACTTAGACAAAAAGTATATAATAGTCCCTCTTGGTTCGGGGAATGATTATTACCACAGCCTATATGAGAAATTTGATTTTGATAAGTTTTTGGAAAGGTTGGATAATTTTAAATTTAAAAAAGTTGATCTTTTAAAAGTGGCAGACATATATTCACCCAATGTAACTGGTTTAGGTATAGATGTTGAGACATTGATACATAGAAAGAAATTTAAAAAAATTATGTGGGGGAAATTCCCGTATAAATTCGCAGCTCTTCAGGCCTTTATTACAAACAAAGCTCAGAAATTAAAAGTCGAAATAGATGGGGCTACAATAGAAGGAAAGTTTCCTCTAGTAGTCTTTGCAAATGGTGCCTACTTTGGCGGACATATGGAAATATCTCCCTATAGCAAAGTAGATGATGGAATAGTTGAGTGTATCATATTGAAAGATGTTCCAAAGAGAGAGTTAGTAGGACTATTAAAAAAAATGATGAGGGCAGAGCACTTAGAAGATGAAAGAGTCATTTTTCTAAGGGGAAAAAATATAAATGTAATATTTGAAAACACCATCGAAATAGAGTGTGAGGGAGAGATACATAGAGTTTCATCCTTTGAAGTAGAAGTGTTGAAGGAACGCATAGAGGTATTAGTCTGATGAATGATGAATATTTTATGCGGGAGGCTCTTCTAGAAGCACAGAAAGCTTACTTGATGGGTGAGGTTCCGGTGGGAGCTGTTGCAGTATATAATGGAAAAATTATAGCAAGGGCACATAATTTAAAAGAGACAGCCAACAATCCAACATCTCATGCAGAAATAATATTGATAGATAAAGTTTCAAAAATACTTAATACATGGTATTTGACAGATGTAGATATATATGTTACTTTAGAACCCTGTCTGATGTGCTCAGGAGCAGCTCTGCAGGCTAGAATTAGGAAACTTGTCTTTGGTGCAAGAGACACAAAATTTGGCGCTGTAAGAAGTCTGTACAATGTTTTAGATGATAAAAGGACAAATCACTCTATAGAAATAGTTGAAGGAATATGTGCACAAGAAAGTGCAGAGCTTCTGAGAAATTTCTTTAGAGAGAGAAGATAGGGAGAGGTGACCGAGTTGGTAAGGAGCACGATTGGAAATCGTGTAAGGTGTAAGAAGCCCCGCGGGTTCAAGTCCCGTCCTCTCCTTTTAGTAAAAAGATTACAAGAAGTGTAATCTTTTTTTAATTCCAAGGAAAAAATGGTATAATAATATGAATGACATAAAGAGGTGAAATATGGGATTAATAAGCTTTGTAAAAGAGAAAATCAATAAATCGGAATTAAAAAGAATAGAAAAAATAACACAGGAAGTTTTAGATTTAGATGAATTAATGAAATCAAAGACAGATGCTCAACTTAGAGAGTATACTGATAAATTTAAAGAAGAAATAAAAAACGGAAAGACATTAGATGAAATTTTGCCAGAAGCTTTTGCTGTTGTAAGAGAAGCCGCACATAGAGTTATAGGACTTAAGCCATATCCAGTTCAAATTACAGGAGGTATTGTCCTTCATCAGGGAAGAATTGCAGAGATGAAGACAGGTGAAGGAAAGACCCTTGTTGCTATAATGCCTCTTTATTTGAATTCATTAGAAGGAAAGGGAGCTCACCTTGTTACAGTAAACGACTATCTTGCTGACTATCAATCTAGGTGGATGGGAAAAGTTTTTGAATTTCTAGGAGTTTCTGTAGGTTGTATCGTCAATGGGCTTTCTTCAGAAGAAAAGCAAAGAGAGTATAGAAAAGATGTTACATACGGGACAAACAATGAATTTGGCTTTGACTATCTAAGAGACAACATGGAAATTTATAAGGAAAATCAGAGACAGAGAGGCTTTAGATTTGCAATTATAGACGAGGTTGACTCTATATTAATAGATGAAGCAAGGACCCCACTTATAATTTCAGGTAGAGGAGAGAAATCTTCAGATCTATATAACAAAGCAAACGGCCTTGCTATGCTAATCAAGGAAGAAGATGTAACAATTGATGAAAAAGAACAGAGCATTTTCCTAAATGATGAAAATGGTATACCTAAGGCAGAAAGATACTTTGGAATTGATAACTTATCTGATCCAGAAAATATGGAAATATCACATCATATAAATCAGGCTATTAGAGCTAAATTTTTAAAGAAAAAAGATGTAGATTATGTAGTTCAAGATGGACAGGTAGTTATAGTTGATGAATTTACAGGAAGACTTATGCCAGGAAGAAGATATTCAAATGGTCTTCATCAGGCAATTGAAGCTAAAGAGGGGCTAAAAGTAAAAGAAGAGAGCCAGACATTAGCTACAATAACTCTGCAAAATTTCTTTAGAATGTATGACAAACTTGCTGGAATGACAGGTACAGCTAAGACAGAAGAAGAAGAATTTAAAGAAATATATAACATGGATGTTGTTCAAATTCCAACTAATAAACCTGTTATAAGAGAAGATTTAAATGACCTAGTTTATGGTAAACAGGAATACAAGGACAAGGCAATAATAGAAGAAATAGAGAAAAGACATAAAAATAACCAGCCTATTCTTGTTGGTACTATTTCTGTTGAGTATTCTGAAAAACTTTCTAAACTACTTAAGAAAAAGGGAATAAAGCACAATGTTCTTAATGCCAAAGAACACAGAAGAGAATCAGAAATTGTAGCTCAGGCAGGCAGATATGGTGCTGTAACAATTGCAACAAACATGGCAGGTAGAGGTACTGACATACTTTTAGGGGGCAATGTTGAGTTTATCTTAAGAGAAAAGATGAGAAAACTTGGCTTTGAAGAAGATACAATTACAAAGGCTCTAAATCCCTTTAGCTATGATGAAGAAGATGTAATTGCCTGTGAGAAGGAAATTGAAAAGATAAAAGATAAAATAGAACAGGAAGTAAGAGAAGAAGCAGAATTAGTCAAAAAAGCTGGGGGATTACATGTGCTTGGAACAGAAAGACATGAATCTAGAAGAATTGATAATCAGTTAAGAGGACGTTCTGGAAGACAGGGAGATCCGGGAAGTTCACAATTTTTCATAAGTTTAGAAGATGACCTATGTAGGACATTTATGAGTGAGTCTATGACAAACTTGGTTCTAAAGCTTGGAATGGATAAAGACGTAATACTAGAGAATAGAACTCTTACAAATGGAATTGAAAGAGCTCAAAAGAGAGTAGAAAATTACAACTATAGTGCAAGAAAGAGTGTTCTAGGATATGACGAAATATTAAATCAACAACGCAAGTTTGTATTTGAACAAAGAACACAGGTCCTAAATGGCGAGAGCATTAAAGATAACATATTTGAAATGTTAAAGGAATACATTGAAAGAGTTATAAGCGCCCATGTAGTTGAAGATGAGCTTACAGATCATAGCTTAATAAAAAAGGAGTTGACAAATTTCTTTGGATATAATGAGCCAGTTATTCAACTATCCCAAGATAAGACAATAGATGAAAACATAGAAGATCTATTTAATGCTTATAAGAAGATATATGAAGAAAGAGAAAGCCTTGTAGGCGTTGAGAAGATGAGAGAGCTTGAGAGAATAGTTATGCTTACAAGTGTAGACCAGAACTGGATTTTACATATGGACGATATGGAAAACTTAAGACAGGGAATTGGTCTTAGAGCAATAGGTCAGCAAAATCCAATGCAGGCATACCAAAGAGAAAGCTTCGATCTATATGAGCAGATGCTAGATAGAATTAAAGAAGATACACTAAGTAATATGTTTAGAATAAATCTATCTCAAGAAAGACAGAGAAAGAGAGTCTCAAGAGAAGAAAGAGCTTCTAAAACAAACGAAGATGTAAGAACTTATAAGAGTTCAAAGAAGAAAGTAAATAGAAATGATTTATGCCCTTGTGGAAGTGGCAAGAAGTATAAAAATTGTCATATGTTGATGGAGGATGATCCGTGGAAGAACTAGTAAGAAGTTATCAAGGGTTTGTTGATAAATGGAATTTTCTAAAGGAGTCTCTTTGACAGGGATTCCATTGAGAAGGAAATTAAAGAGATAGAAAGAGAAGTTGCCTCAGATGACTTTTGGAATGATCAAGAAAGAGCTACAGAAGTACTTAAAAGGGATAAGTATTTAAAAGATACGATTGAGAAAATAGATAACATGGATTCCCTAATTGAAGAGGGAAATATATATGTTGAACTATTTAATATTTCAGAAGTAGATGAAGAGGAAGCAACGGAATTTTTTCTAAATTTAAAAAGGGAAATAGAAGAATTAGAAATAGAAGTTTTGCTAAATGAAGAATATGACAACAACAATGCCTTTGTAAGCATTCAGGCAGGAACTGGTGGATTAGATGCTCAGGACTGGGCACAGATGCTTATGAGGATGTATTTGAAGTTCTTTGACAAAGAGGGATTTAAAGTAAAGATACTTGACTTAATGGAAGACAAGGAAGCAGGTATCAAACATGTCGAAATCCTAGTAGAAGGCCAGCACGCATATGGGCTTATTAAGTCAGAGGCAGGAGTGCATAGACTTGTGAGAATCTCTCCATACAGTGCTTCAGGTAAGAGACAGACCTCTTTTGCTTCTGTTGATGTATCTCCAGAATTTGATGACTTAGAAGAAATAGAAATCAGAGATGAACAATTGAGAATAGATACATATAGAAGCAGTGGAGCAGGAGGTCAGCACGTAAATACTACTGATTCAGCTGTTAGAATAACGCACTTGCCAACAGGTATTGTAGTAAATTGTCAGAATGAGCGCAGTCAAATCCAAAATAGAGAGATGGCTATGAAAGTTCTCTACTCTAAATTAAAGGAAAAGCAGATTCAAGAAAACAAAGAGAAGGAATTGGCAATAAAGGGGCAGAGCAAGACTATTGCTTGGGGATCCCAAATAAGAAGTTATGTACTTCACCCATACACTTTAGTTAAAGATCATAGAACTCTATGTGAACAGGCACAGATACAAAAAGTACTAGATGGAGATTTAAAGGAATTCATCTATTCTTATTTGAAGTGGAGGGCAGATGAGAACTCTTGATAGGTCTCAGAGAGAACTCATAAAGATAGTAGCTCTAGTTACAATGTTGATAGATCACATCGGATATATGTTTGGGAATCTGAGCTTTAGTGAAGAATTTAGAATAATTGGCAGAATGTCTTTTCCTCTTTTCTGCTTTGGGATATACTTGGGTTTTATAAATACATCTAATAGAAAAAAATATATGTTGAGACTTCTGATATTTTCAATAATATTTCAAGTTCCATATATGTTTTTCAATCCAAGTCTACACCCAAAATTCTTAAAGATTAATGTAGGCTTTGTACTACTATTTGGACTTATAGCAATTATCTCAATTGACAGAGCAAAGAGAATAAATGGAACTAAAAGAGCTATATATATAATTTTTGCGTTGGCAGTCATACTATTTCCATCTCTATATAATTTGTTTTTAAGTAAGTATTCTGCAAGTTTTAGTTATGGAACATATGGGATACTGTTAATTGTTTCGTTTTATCTATTTGAGAATAGGTATTTTGAACTTCTATTGTGCTTTATAGTTCTAACTATTATAAATAATATATTTGATTATTATGTTTACTTACTCCAAATGAGTCTTTCATATAAAGATGCCTTTGATTTTTTAGTCAATAGGGGAGAATTTTATGAATTGATTTTAAGTAAACAAATATATTCTGTTTTTAGCTTGTTTATAATTAAGATGGTTAGCTTGGGGGATGGAACAAGAATCAGACTTAGAAGATATTTCTCATATTTCTTCTATCCTGTACATATTTTAATACTTATATTTATAAAGGCATGTCTATGAAATATATTTGCAATAGTGAAAATGATACAAGGGATTTAGCAATAAAATTATCTAAGTCAAAAGATAAAATATATTTTTTAAAAGGTAATTTGGGAGTTGGAAAGACTTTTTTTGTAAGAGAATTTCTAAAGAACCTTGGAATTAGAGAAAATATAACATCTCCCACATACCAGATTGTTAAAGAATATCATGGTAAAGTAGATGCCTACCACTTCGATCTCTATAGAATAGAGGACTATGAAGAGCTCATTCACATAGATTTTGATGAATATATCAATAGTGATTCATATATTTTTATTGAGTGGCCAGAGATAGTAGAAGATGAATATCAGGCTAAGGTTATAAAATTCTATTTTGATAATGGAAATAGAATAATTGAGGTAGAAGAATGATTTTAGCGATTGATACGACTTTAGAGAAGTTAAGTATTGCAATAAAAAAAGATGGAGAAACATACACTAAAACTTCAAAAGTCAAGAAGAACAATGCCGAAATACTCTTACCAGAGATAAGGGATTTATTTAATGAACTTAAATTTCAGATAAAGGATATAAAGAAGATACTAGTTGCTTTAGGGCCTGGAAGTTATACAGGGATAAGAGTTGGAATTAGCGCAGCTCTTGGTTTAAAGAATGCTATAGGCTCAGAAATATACGGGATAAGCACATTAAGAGCTATGAGCTATCAGTGTGAAAATCAAGAGAGAGCTGTAATGATAAATGCAAGAAGAAATACTGTTTATGCTGGAATATTTATTGAAGATCAATTTGTAGAGCTAAATGGAGATATATCAGAGATAGTACAGAAATATAAGTTAGATAGAGCAATAGGACAAAATCTATCAGAGTTTTCAGATATTTTTTCAAGAGAAATAGAAAGTGATGCTTCAAATTTGATAAGGGCATATGAAGATGGATTTTATTTTAAAGAAATAGAGGCTCACTATTTGAGACAGGCTCATATTACAACAAAGGTGAAACAATGAAAATACTTGCAATTGAGACGAGCTGTGATGAGTGCAGTTGCGCAATACTAGATGACTTAACTTTAAAATCTCATGTAATCTTTTCACAAATAGATACACACTCTAAATATGGAGGAGTAA
>JAEZUZ010000112.1 GCA_023443345.1 Bacillota bacterium | reverse complement strand
AAATATGGAGAAAATTTCTAAAATAGAGTATCTGGCGATATCTATGATTATTACAGGAGCAATAGGTAATTTCTACGATAGAGTTGTATATAAAAAAGTTATAGATTTCATAGACTTCAGATGGATTAATTTTGCAATATTTAATGTTGCAGACTCACTTATATCTATTGGTGTATTACTATTTTTAATAAGTGTATTTATTGAGTATAGAAAAACAAAATCGGTATCATAGATACCGATTTTTTATTCCCATTCACTTACTTCTTCTATGTATATATTTGGCTGTTCAACATAAGTCGGGGTTGACTGTTTAAATAAATACCAAAAACCATAAGTCATAGTTAGTAAAATTAGGAAAAATAAGTAGTAAATCATAAATTTTTTTGCATTTTTTAACACTATGACCTCCTCTTTAATGATTCACAAAATAGATCTTTATTCAGTGAGTCAGACATCATTATAAATTTATCAGATAGAATATTTAGTGCAAAATTTAAATTATCTCCGCCAAGAATTAGTGCTACATCATCCTCTTGAAGCAGATATGAAAGTTTAATTAAAGCAGAAGTCAAATCATAGAAGTGCTGATATCTAACAGAATTCGACTTAAGTATTTCTCTGACAGCCATGCGTTCTTGTTGAGTTACATTTTCTTCAACAGAAGTTATTTCAATAGAATCAGTAACTAGTAAAAATTTAAAATTATGCTCTTTTATTTTATCACATAGTGCCTTTGTATTTAATCTATTTAATTCTTCACCTTTTGAACCATATATTGAATAGAGTATATAGACATCTGAGATATTTTCAAGATAGCTTATTTCATCTAGAGTATCTCTTATTGACTGAGGATCAGATGATGAATCGTCATATATTTTAAATCTTCCATCATATATCTTCTCAAATTTTCTAATTGCTATCTTAGATTTATTAAGCGCAGAGATTATTTTATTTCCATTAAGCCCTAATATCATAGCTGAAGCTGCAGCTATTGAAGCTTCAACACACTGTGTTTTGCTTCTTGTATTCATATCAATGAGGAGGCTTTCTTTTTCTGAAATAATATCAAAACTTGTTCTATCATCGTGATGTAGAAGATTCTTAAAGTTGAAGTTTGCAAGATAATCTTCATCAGCAGAAAATCTATATATATCTGATACATTATCTAAAAATGTATTAGAATCTACTATAAGAGCTTTTTTGATGCTTCTATTTAAATTTTCAATAGCATCCATTAATATAACTAGATCAAAGTCAAAGTTGCTATATTCATTATCTATAAATTCTCTGTTTGATATTTCAAAAATAGCAGCATCGATTGTTCCATCTCTGAAATATTCCATAACTTCTCTATCTAGTTTAAAGTGCTCTTTCTCATATATAAGTTGCCAATTTTGAATATTTGCTATATTTAATTTATGTTCTTTAAATATATTTTTTAAAAAATGAGGAACACTCGAGTTAGAGTGCTTTGAAATTACAGCAACATTTAAAATCTTTTTTTTATCTCTCATGATGAACCAATCTACTATAGTATATATTAATTATAGTATACTATAATAAATATTATATAATCAAATAGTAAGAGAGGTTCTAAGAAAGGCGTAATTATGGGATTGTTTAGTAGAAAAGAAAAGCAGGATAGAGTTACAAATTATAATTTTCTATCTCCCTTAAGCGGAAAGTTAATGGATTTAAGTGAAGTTAAAGACGAAGTGTTTTCTCAAAAGATGATGGGAGATGGTTTTGCTATAGAAATAGATGATTCAGTTGTAGTTGCACCATTTGATGGTGAGGTTACTATGGTTTTCCCTACAGGCCACGCTTACGGACTAAAGTCAGATGAAGGTCTTGAAGTTTTAATTCACATAGGTATGGATACCGTTGATCTTGAAGGGGATGGATTTATTTCTAAAGTATCTGTTTCAGATAGAGTTAAAAAGGGCGACATATTAGCAATAGTTGATTTAGAAGTTATAAAAGAAAAAGGAAAGACTCTGGTTTCTCCGGTAGTTTTTACAAGCTCTCAAAAAGTTTCACTAAAGGATAAAAAAGAAGTCAAGGCACTAGAAGAAGTAGTAGATTTTATTTAATAAAAAAAAGCCATTTTTTGCAATGGCTTATTTTTTTTAGAAACAATTCTCTATTACATCACTATCAAGTGTTTTTTTATTTAGTTTTGCCGATATAAAGAAGGCAATTCCACTTAATAATAGCGATGGCACTATTTCGTGAATTTTAAATATAAATGGATTGTAGTGGAAATATAGATATGTAACTACTGCTACAACTATTGAAATTATTGCACATTTGCTATTTGCTCTTTTAGAATATAGTCCGCCAACTAGTGGCCAGAAGAATGTAGCTTCAAGTCCACCAAGTGCAAATAGATTTATCCATACAATTATGTCTGGTGGATATATTGCAATTATATATGCCACAGCTCCTATTAAAAATGTAATTGTAAAGCTTGTTGTAGATATTTTTTTATCACTAATATTTAATCTTGCTGATTGAATCAAATCTTTTACAAGAGTAGCAGAAGCTAAAATTATAAGTGATGAAATTGTACTCATTACCGCAGCAAGAGGAGCGGCTAAGAAGAGGCCACTTGCCCAACTAGGCATATATTTCAAGACTACATATGGGACTATTTGATCAGTTGAGCTTAAGTTTGCTCCCTCTATAAGTGGAAGTGAGAAAACTCCTGCAATATGCATTCCTATCATCATAATAAATATAACTACTGTTCCATATATCATGGCTCTGTGCATGCTCTTTGTATCTTTAAATGCCATAGATCTTATAGTATTTTGGGGAAGTGCCATTACTCCAAATCCAACTAGGACCCAGAAAGACATCAGATATCCTAGATTTAATCCCTTTATATCATTTATATAATTTCCTTTACTTATCATATCCCACCCTGGATTGTGTACATCGAGGTAGTTTATTATATTTTCAAGCCCTCCACCTGCTCTTATTACAAAGAAAAGAAATAGGAAAGTACCAAAAGTCATTATAATTCCCTGAAATGTATCTGTTATTACTACTGCTTTAAATCCTCCAAAGCTAGTATATAGAATTACAACCACCGCAAAAATTGTAAGAGATATTTTGTAGTCAAATCCAGTCACAAACTTTATTAAAGTTCCGCCACCTATGAACTGTGCTATCATCTGTGCAGTAAAGAAACATAGAAGTAGAATTGTTGTAATACTTACAATAAAATTGCTCTTATATCTTGCTCTTAAATAATCACTTATACTTACAGCATTTATTCTCCTTGAGATAATTGCCAATTTCTTGCCTATAATTCCCAAGGTTATAAATCCTGTTATTATCTGTGAGCTTGCAACCCAAACCTGAGAGAGTCCCCAACTGCTTGCAAGACCCGGGCCTCCAAGAAAAGAACTTGCACTTGCAAATGTTGCAACCATAGTCATTGCAAGAATAAATCCACCTATACTTCTCTTTGCTAGGAAATAACCAGAGAAAAAATCTCCTGTATTTTTCTTGTTAGATCTACTTATATATATTCCAAGAATCACATTTATAAGCAGATATATTATAAGTATGCTAGTTACTATCACATTGGCTCCTAATCTAAAGAGAAGTTCTTAAATACAAATTTTACTAATAGTAAAATTTCTACTATAGCAATAATTCCGCTACCTACAATTGAGACCCAAAACCATAGTGGGAGATGTAGTAATCTCATATCTACCTTATTTAAAGAAATAGATGTAATTATGTTAAATAGAAATATAGATATGCCAGAGAGTAGAACATATTTAGCTTCTCTGTGTATCTGTCTATCCCTTTCTTCTTTATTCATTTTCATGTTAACTCCTAAATCAATTTTGTATAGTATAACATATCTGAAATGTTGTGAAAATAATATCAATGTTGACAATAAGATTATTTAGTCGTACAATTAGTTGCGAATTATTTGCAAGTAAGTTAGGAGGAATAATGAAACGTCTTATTGCAATTTTATTGTGTTTAGTACTTTTATTTGCAGTTGTTGGTTGTTCTAAAAAAGATGAAC
>JAEZUZ010000091.1 GCA_023443345.1 Bacillota bacterium | reverse complement strand
GAATAGACCTGTATATATAGACTATAGAGAGAATTCAAGTAATAGAATCATAGATTTTAAAGGTTTAGATAAAGAAGTTAAGGAATATTTATATAAGACTAATTCTATAAAGGAATTGCCTATAGATAGACTAAAAGCTATGAATTACCCTGCGTATAAATTATTTTTAGATAAAGGTATTGATTTATCTAAAAATAATTTGGAAATAAAAGTTTGTGCACAACATAACAATGGTGGTGTTAAGGTAGACACTAATTGGCAAAGTAATTTGAAAGGATTTTATGTTTGTGGAGAAGCGGCAGGGACTCATGGGATATATAGACCGGGAGGAAGTGCTTTAAACTCAGGGCAAGTAGGTTCTTTACGAGCAGCATATCATATTTCTAAAAATAAAAATATTAAAATAGAAGTTTCTGAGGAGTTTTTAAAAGAAAATTTGTTAGAAATTATTAATATAATTACAAATTGTAATAATATTAAGAGTAATTTAAATGACGTACTAAAAGAGTTCAGAGGCGAATTTTCTAGGATGGCTGGCATTATAAGGGTAAGCGATAATATTTCTCACAGGATTAGTTATATAAAAGATTTTATTATAAATTTTAATAATAAAGTGAAATTTTGTAATAGTACAGAGCTTTCTAAATTATTTATAATGAGAGATATGCTATATGTCCAACTATTATATTTAATAGCTATGAAAGATCATTTTGAAAAATATCCAGGAAATATTGGCTCAAGTATTTATATAGAATCAAGCACGAAAGATTTAAATAATATTATAAATTCGAAAGAGGTTAAATTTGAAGATTTAAAAATTCAAGATATAGTATTAGATAAAAATTTAAATGAAAAAATTAAATATAGAAAACCTAGAGAAATTCCTATAGAAAAACGTAGTTTTGAAGTTGTTTGGAATAGTCAAAGAAATTAAATAATGATAATAAATTGTGTAGTGACCCCCTAATCCGTGTCCGGATTTAGGGGTCACTACAATTTTATAGAGGTGTTTATATTTTTAAAATTTTTAGTAAAAAATAAAATTAAGAATTAGAAGAAAAAGAAAGAATATCAATATACTAGAAAATAGAATTATAAATCCTTAAAAATCAATATGTAATTTGATCAATAAAAGAATATAATAAACTCTAATATAATAAACATGATATAATAAATAAAAATAAAAAAGCCAGGGGAGATAATATGGAAGAAAAAATATCAGCAGTAGCACAAAGGCAAGAATTACACAGAAAAATCTGGGCAATAGCAGATGATGTAAGAGGAGCAATAGACAGTTGGGATTTTAAACAATATATACTAGGCATATTATTTTATAGATTTATTTCAGAAGATATAACAGAATATTTTAATAAAGATGAATGGGACAGAGGCAATACAGAATTTGATTATAAAGACATAACAGACGAGCAAGCAATAGAATATTTTAAAGAAGATGCAATAAACGACAAAGGATTTTTCATATTGCCAAGCCAATTATTTAAAAATGTAGTAGAAAAATGTAGAGAAAATGAAAACTTAAATGTAGAAATTGCAAATATATTTAGAGCAATAGAAGAAAGTGCAATAGGATTTGATTCAGAAGATGATATAAAAGGGCTATTTGACACAATAGATACAACAAGTAAAGTCTTAGGAGACACAGTAAAAGAAAAAAACAAAAGACTATCAGACATACTATGTGGAATAAATGATATAAACTTTAAAGATATAAAAGAAAATGAAATAGATGCCTTCGGAGATGCATATGAATATTTAATATCCAATTATGCCTCAAATGCAGGAAAATCAGGAGGAGAATTTTTTACACCTCAAACAGTCTCAAAGCTACTTGCTAAAATAGTAACTGTAGGGAAAAATAGTATAAATAAAGTATATGATCCAACTTGTGGGTTTCGTGTCATAATAATGACGGAGGCAAATAGTTCAGTAAACAAAAGGGTTTTAAGACTTCTACCAAAGTTAAAAACTGGAAAAATGAATCGTTGGTGTACTGTTTAGAACAGTTATTGCAGAAATAAATGTTGTAAACAGTACATCAGCAAGAGGGGAGATGCATACATGTCTAAGGTTAAAAAAGATACGATTGAGGCACAAGGATTTGCCATTCAAGTCTACACAGAAGACTTTAAAAACGAATATATAATTCTAACAGATATTGCAAGATACAAAAATGTGCATGAACCTAAAGATGTTGTTAAAAATTGGCTAAGAGTAAGAGATACAATTGAATTCCTTGGCCTCTGGGAGACTATTCACAATCCTAATTTTAAAGGGGTCGAATTCAACTCCTTTAGAAAGGAAGCAGGAACAAATGCATTTACATTATCACCTCAAAGATGGATTGAAAATACAAATGCGATCGGTATTGTTTCTAAATAGGGGAAAGGCGGAGGAACATTCGCTTATCCTGATATAGCAATGAATTTGCTTCATGGATTTCAGCAGAGTTTAAGCTCAATTTAATCCAAGACTACAAAAGGC
>JAEZUZ010000064.1 GCA_023443345.1 Bacillota bacterium | reverse complement strand
GAATATGGTTTAGGCCTGATAGAATAGTTAAACTTTTCTATGATGCCATAACTTCTAATGAAGTTGATAAGTATATGTATTCTGTAATTTTTAATATAAGACTTCCAAGGCTCATAATTGCACTATTTGTTGGAATTGGTTTAAGTGTTGCAGGAGCTACATATCAATCTCTTTTTTCTAATCCTCTAGCAACCCCAGATATACTGGGAGTAACTGCAGGTGCATGTGTAGGAGCTGTTATAGCAATTTCTTTATCATTAGATATGTTTACAACCCAAATTCTTGCATTTGTATTTGGAATATTTGCTGTAATAATTACAATGTCTATTTCTAAGAGCTCAAAGACAAATTCTGTAGTTTCAATAGTATTATCTGGTATTATAGTTACTGCATTATTTAATGCAGTTATGGCAATAGTTAAGTATATGGCAGATCCTCTTGATAAACTACCAAATATTACTTACTGGCTCATGGGAAGTTTTAATGGAAATAGCATTCAAAATATCTTGATTTCTGCGCCAGTTGTACTAATAGCTACATTATTTATTTATCTAAAAAGATGGAGACTAAATATACTTAGTCTAAGCGAAATAGAAGCTTATTCACTTGGAGTAGATGTAAAAAAGATGAGAATATATTTTATAGTACTTTCAACTCTAATTACAGCTTCTTGTGTAAGTTTATGTGGACAAATAGGTTGGGTTGGGCTTATAGTTCCACATATTTCTAGATTTATTATAGGTAATAATAATAAGTATCTTATACCATTTTCTATAAGTATAGGTGCATCTATTATGATAATTATTGATACGATATCTAGAAGTATAAGCACACTTGAAATACCTATTACGGTTGTTACAGCATTAGTTGGAGCTCCTATTTTTATACTGCTACTTAAAAATATAAGGGAATGATATGTTAGAAGTAAGTAATGGAAATTTTTTCTATGGCAACAGACAAATATTAAAGGATATTAATTTCAAATTAAAAAAATCAGAAATTATATCTGTATTAGGAGCAAATGGTGTAGGAAAGACTACTCTCATTAAATGTCTGTGTGGTGTATATAAGCTAAATAGTGGGAAGATATCTTTATTAGGAAGAGATATATCAAGTTATTCAAAAAAAGAATTAAGCAGAATAATTGGATACGTACCTCAAGCTAAATCAACAAGGGTTCCACTTAGTGTTTTAGATATGGTTGTATTGGGAAGAAATCCATACATTTCTGAATTTGATTCCCCTGATAAAGAAGATTATCAATTGGCAGAAAGTACAATAGAGAAATTAGGTATAGAAAATCTTGCTGATAGAAGTTGTAATACATTAAGTGGTGGTGAATTGCAAATTGTAATGATAGCAAGAGCCTTAGTTTCAAAACCTAAACTTTTGCTATTAGATGAACCAGAAACAGGGCTTGATTTTAAAAATCAACTCAGAATAATTGAGTTAATTGAAGAATTAAAAAAAGAAGGTTTATCTGTAATAATCAATACTCACAATCCAAACAACGCCCTTAGAATTTCTCAGATGTGTTTACTTTTAAATAAAGATGGAAATAATATTTTTGATGAAACATCTAAATCATTAAATAAGGAAAATATCAGAAAAACTTTTGGGGTCAATGTTCAATTAAATGAATTTATATACAATGATAAAAAATACAAAAATATGTTTGCAATTGATATAGTAGACTAAAAAGCCCTATCAGGGCTTTAATTTTTTGCAATATTTCATAATTGCTTTCTAACATGGTATAATAGAAAAGATATGAACGATAAAAAAACACTTATACATCAACAAATAGAAACAACACTTGAACAGAATTATATGCCATATGCAATGAGCGTAATTCTTTCAAGAGCGCTTCCAGAGATCGACGGTCTTAAACCGGCTCATAGGAAGCTATTATATACAATGTACAAAATGAATCTACTTAAGTCACAAAAGACAAAGTCAGCTAATGTAGTTGGTCAAACTATGAAGTTGAATCCCCATGGTGATAGTGCTATATATGCCACATTAGTTAGAATGGCAACATCTAATGAAAGTCTTTTATATCCCTATGTGGATTCAAAGGGGAACTTTGGAAAAGTTTATTCTAAAGACATGCAATATGCTGCTAGTAGGTATACAGAGGTTAAATTAGCTAAAATTTGTAAATATATGTTTTTAGATATAGATAAGGATACTGTGGATTTTGAAGAGAATTATGATTCAACAACCTATGAACCTACACTGCTTCCAGTATCTTTTCCAAGTATACTAGTTAATCCCAATCAGGGAATTGCAGTTGGCATGGCATCAAATATCTGTAGTTTTAATCTAAAAGATATTGCAAATGCTACAATTGCACTTATGAAAGATGAAGATGCATCCCTATTTAGACATATAAAGGGGCCTGATTTTCCTACAGGGGCTATAGTTTTAAAGGATAAAGATGCTTTAAATAAGATATATGAAACAGGACTAGGAAGTTTCTATATGGAAAGTGTATGGAGCTATGACTCTAAGAACAGATGTATAGAAATTACCGAAATACCTTATACAACGACAATTGAAGCCATTATTGAGAGAGTTGTAAAGGGGATGAAGTCTAATGAGTTTAAACAAATAAATGATATAAGAGATGAGTCAGACCTAAGAGGACTAAAGATAACAATAGACATAAAAAAAGGAACTGATCCTGAACAATTGATGAAGTTACTTCATAAAAAGACTACTTTAAGGGATAGTTTTCACTGTAATTTTAACTTAATTATAAATGGTTATCCTAGGACAATTGGAGTAAGGCAGATTCTTCTTCATTGGATTGACTTTAGAATTTCTTCACTTAGAAGAAAATTTAGATATGAGATAAATACCAAAAAGAGAGAGATGCATCTTCTTGATGCACTTAGTAAGGTACTTTTAGATATAGATAGAGCTATAGAGTTAATTAGAAATACTAAGAGTGATTCTGAAGTAGTTCCAGCTCTTGAAAGAGAATTTGACTTAGATCAGGAACAGGCAGAGTATGTAGCTAATATAAAACTTAGAAATATAAATAAGGAATATATTCTTTCAAAAATAGATAGACAGAAGACACTGAAAGAAGAAATAAAATATCTCAAAGAACTATACGAGGATGATTCAAAAATAAAGTCTGTTATTGAAAAAGAATTATTAGATATTGTAAAAGATATAGATCCTAAGAGAAAGAGTAAATTAGAAGATTATCAAGATATTGAAGAATTAGAAACTCTAAATGAAGATGATTTAAAAGAATATACTTACTTAATAACTAAACATAATTATATAAAGAAGTTAAATGATAATGAAATTAACAAACAACAGAGATTAAAAGATGATGATGAAATTTCATTCGATTTTAAATCAGATTCAAAGGCAGAAATACTTCTATTTACAAATAAGGCTAATTGCTATAAGGTATATGTTTCAGATTTAAATGAAAATAAGGCAAGTGAATTGGGACAATACCTACCTAGTTTAGTCTCTATCGAAGAGGATGAAGAAGTAATTTTAGTAAGACATGCTAGAGATTACAAGCAATCTTTGTTTGTTGTATTTGATGATGGTAAAGTATCTAAGATAGGATTAGATAATTTTATAACCAAAACTAAGAGACAGAAAATAATAAATGCGTTTTCTTCTCATACAAAGGTACTTTTAGTTGAAGTGGTCGATGACTTGAAGTATATATATTTAGAGAGAAAGTCTCAAAAATTTGACAGTGCAATGGCTTTTTCACTAGCGCAGATACCTTCTAATAAGACAAGAAATTCAACTGGTACTAGATTATTTATAATGCCCCCAAACTCTAAAATTAGTAAAGCGAAGATTTTAGATTCTGTAGTTAAAGTAGCTGCTTATTTAGTAGATAAAATTCCTTCATCAGGAAAGAGGAAATAATGAATAAACTTTTTGAATTTTTCATAAATAATAATTTTAGCGG
>JAEZUZ010000034.1 GCA_023443345.1 Bacillota bacterium | reverse complement strand
ATTTTAGAATCATTAAGCACTGGGCCCTCATCATGATTTAAATTTAACCAATTAAGTTGTTCAAGAAGATTTTCAATAGCATCATCAACAAGTCTAGTTCTATCGGTATCTTCTATTCTTAAAATATATTTTCCATTATTTTGTTTTGCAAATAGGTAGCAATAAAGTGCTGTTCTAACCCCTCCAACATGTACATATCCTGTTGGACTTGGTGCAAATCTAACTTTTACCATTAATATGCCTTTCCTGCAAAAACTCTATATTTTGCTTTCTTTCCACTTAATGCACAGACTCCATTTTGGACTTCTTCATCTATACATCTTATTGTTATAGCGTGTTCCTGTTTTAACTGTTCCTCACACTCTTCTTCCCCACACCATAGAAATCTAGCAAATCCCTGCTTATCATTTACTGCTTCAAGTATTTGTTGAATATTTTCAACATCAAAAATCTTTGAAGCCATTCTCTTTTTACCTTCTTCAAGCATGTCTTTTTGCATATTTAATAATTCATTTTTTACATAGTCAACTAAATTATCTAAAGATACTTGTCTCTTTTCTAAAGTATCTCTTCTAAATATACTTACTAAATTTTGTTCTAAGTCTCTTGGACCAATATCTATTCTTAGTGGTATTCCCTTCATTTCATACTCATTGAAATACCAACCGCTTGAGTTGCTGTTGTACTGATCGAGTTCAACTCTTATTGACTGAGCACTTAAAATATCTTTTATCTCCTTAGCTTTTTCAAGCACTCCTTCTTTCTTAGTATTTATAGGAACTATAGCAACTTGTATAGGAGCTATCATAGGAGGAAGAATTAATCCTCTATTATCTCCGTGAGCCATTATAAGAGCGCCTATAAGTCTTGTAGAGACTCCCCATGAAGTGTGATATGGATGTTCTGTACTTCCATCTCTAGATTGATATTTTATATCGAAAGCTTTTGTAAAGTGCTGGCCTAAATAATGAGAAGTTCCTGATTGCAACGCCTTACCGTCTTTCATCATAGCCTCAATTGTATATGTGTCTACTGCGCCAGCAAATTTTTCTCTCTGACTTTTCTTTCCACTTAGTATAGGAAGAGCTAATATATCTTGAGCTAAATCGATATATATATTTAATATATCCTGGGTTTCTTTTAAAGCCTCTTCCTTTGTCTCATGAAGAGTATGTCCCTCCTGCCATAAAAATTCCCTATGTCTTAAAAATGGCCTTGTCTCCTTTTCCCAGCGTATTACATTAGCCCACTGATTGTATAGAAAAGGAAGCTGTCTATATGATTTAAGCCATCTTGAATACATAGAACATATAACAGTCTCTGAGGTAGGTCTTACACACAGTCTCTCTGATAGTTCCTTATTGCCACCATGAGTTACCCAAGCAACTTCTGGTGCAAAACCTTCAACATGTTCTTTTTCTGTATTTAACATACTCTCTGGTATTAACAAAGGAAAATATAGGTTCTTATGACCTGTCTCTTTAAATCTCTTGTCTAAATAATTCTGAATATTTTCCCATATGGCATATCCGTATGGTTTAAGTACAAATAGACCCTTAACATCAGAATAATCTATCATATCTGTTTTTCTTATTACATCTGTATACCACTGAGCAAAATCCTCTTCCATTGGTGTGATTTCTTTTACAAATTGCTTACTCACAACTACCTCTTTCTATTAATACTGTTGCCATTGCACATATTCCTCTGTTTTTACCAATATCTCCCATTTTTTCGGGGGTAGTAGCCTTAATTGAAATAGAATCTAATTCTATATTTAATAATTTAGCCATTTCTCTTTTTATATCTTGTTTGTATATACTAAGTCTTGGTTTTTGTGCAACAATAGTTATATCACAATTATTAATTCTGTATTTTCTATCATTTAGTATATTCATAATTTCTTTTAAGAGCTCTGTAGACCTAATGTTTCTAAATTTTTCATCACTATCTGGAAATAGTTCTCCTATGTCATCTAGTCCCATTGCTCCTAAAAGTGCATCCATTACAGCATGTATAAGCACATCTCCATCACTGTGGGCAATACACCCAAAGTCCTCATTTAACTTTATAGAACCAAGATAAAACTCTAATCCGTCCTGATATTCATGGAAATCTATTCCATATCCTACTCTAAAAGCCAACGTAAATCCTCCAAATTTGTAATTTTGGTATTTGAATACTCTCCATCAACTATATAAACTTCTTCTCCGAGAGTTTCAACGAGATATGAATCATCTGTACCTTCAATATTTAAATTAAGTCCTCTTTTTAAAATATCAATTCTTGTACCCTGAGGAGTTTGTGCTTGATATATTTCATCTCTATTTAAAGTTTTTATTACTTTTTTTCCATCTGAAAATTTAATAGTATCAGTGCTCTTTACAGCAGTAACAAATGATTTATCTTCCTTTAAAACATTCAGACATCTCTCTATTAATTCATCCGAAAAAAACGGTCTAGCTACATCATGTACCAAAACATATCCATCAAAATCAATTAAATCCATTGCACTCTTTATAGATTTTGTCCTTGTAGATCCTGGATCTGCAAAGAAAAGTTTCTTATTTTCTTTAAACAAACTCCTATGCTTTTTATCTGTAACTAAGTAAATTCTATCAATGTCTTGATAAGATAAAAATCTATTTACCACATGTTCTATTACTGTAGTTCCGTTATATGGTAAATCTCTCTTATCTATTCCCTTAAGTCTTTGTGATATACCACCTGCTAATAGTATGGCAACTAACATAACTACTCCATTATATAAAATCAGATATATTATATAACATTTTATTACTTTTGTGGGTATTAGTACAATATTAAAAGGGAGGGAAAATGAAAAAAGCATATATATTTTTAGCAAATGGAACAGAAGAATGTGAAGCTCTTGTCATACACGATCTACTTGTAAGAGCCGAAATAAATAGTATTTTAGTTTCAACAGAAGAGTCACTTGAGATAGAAGCAATGCACGGATTCAACTACATTGCAAATATAAAATTAGAAGAAGTAAAAGATGATTACGATTTATTGTTTATCCCTGGCGGACTAAAGGGAGTAAATAGTTTTAAAGAAAATAAGAAACTTAAAGAACTAATTTTAAAAGCTCATAAAAATAATAAATTAATAGGTGCTATTTGTGCTGGGCCATCACTACTTGCTGATACTCTTGAGCTTGTAGAAGACAATGAATTCAGTTGCTATCCTAATTGCAGTGTAAAAAAGCCTAGTGAAAATGGAGTTACTTTAACTAGAAATATAGTTACAGGAAAAGGCCTTGGTGTTGCAATTAAACTTGCTCACAAAATTATAGAGATACTGATATCTAAAGAAAAAGCAGATAGTGTCTTAGGAGCAATTCAGTATGAACTATAAATTGCTTAAAGATCAAGCAAGAGAACTATTAAAAGAAGAACCGTATTTTGTAAGCTTCTTTTCTAATCTTTCATCTATAATATTTAATCAACTTGAAGATCTAAATTGGGCAGGATTCTATCTTGTAAGAAATGATGCCCTTGTTATAGGACCATTCCAAGGTAAACCAGCATGTATACATATACAAAGCAATAAAGGTGTTTGTGGAACATCTTTCTATACAAAAAAATCAATTATAGTTAAAGATGTTCATAAATTTCAAGGGCACATTGCTTGCGACTCTGCATCAAATAGTGAACTTGTAGTTCCCATTTTCAAAGATAATAAAGTAATGGCCCTACTAGATTTGGACAGTCCTAAATTTGCAAGATTTACAGAAGAAGACAAAATCGGCTTTGAAGAACTTTTTAGAGAAATAGAACAAAAAATAATTTATTAATATCTCCACTTATATAAAAAAGAGACAGTTTTTTTTGCTATCTCTTTTTTAATTTCTACCTATAACCTCTTTTGTTACTTCTGCTTTTTTATCTGCCCATATTACAACATCTTTTATGACAAGTTTTTGTATTGCTGAAATAAGGGTTTGAATGTATTCAAAATCTATTTCTTAGTTATAAGTGGTAATTTTATGTTAGAATAAAAAATCATAATATAAGAGGCATCGGTATAGCACTGATTCAAGAGGGGCATAAAAGGGCAAAAGCTTTAGGATATGGATATTCGGTTGTATTAGGAAGTGAAAAATACTATAGCAAGATGGATTACTTTCCTGCAAAAAAATATGGGATATATCCTCCCTTTGATGTGCCTTGCGAAAACTTTATGGTTTATATTTATACTTTTTTCTATAAAAAAGATGTCCTTATAGTACATCTTTTATCTTGACAATTCTGCATTGGCCTCTATTGCTTTATCTATTCTTTTTATTATATCTTCGTATTTATAC
>JAEZUZ010000078.1 GCA_023443345.1 Bacillota bacterium | reverse complement strand
TAGCTCAGCTGGATAGAGCAACGGCCTTCTAAGCCGTAGGTCCGGGGTTCGAATCCCTGCGGACGCGTTAAACGCTTTTGAGCGTTTTTTTTATTTCAATAATTTTGTATAAGTAAAAAAAAACAAGTACATTTGTACTTGTTTAATATTTACTATACTTTATCGTTGTAAACTTCTATTTGTTGTTTGCTTCTAATTATTAGTTTTTGATTTATATAATTATTAATTATTGTATATATTACATTTGTTATAGGAACTGCAAATATCATACCTAAAATTCCAAATACAGTACCAAATATACTTACACTCATTAAAATTAGTATTGCAGGAGTTCCTACACTATTTCCCATAATTCTTGGATATATCAAATTTGCATCAATTTGTATTAATACTATAGAAAATATGACAAACATTATTGCCTTAGTTGGTTCAACAATTAATACAATTAGAAAACCTATACCTGTTCCAATGATCGCTCCAAACATAGGTATTAATGCTGCCACACCTTGAACAAATCCAACTGTTAGAGCCTGAGGTATTGATAGGATTCTCATTCCTATATAGAATAGGATACCAAGTACAATACTCTCTATAACTTGACCTGATATAAAGCCCGAAAAACTCTTGTATATCAGGTTCATTACATACTGTACATTTGAACTTACTTTAGGTCCGCATATAGCAAACATCCCCTTATTTATATAGTTTAGTATTTGTTCTTTTTGTATAACTAGGTATAATGAAAAAATAAATCCTATTACAAAATTAAGAACTATATTAAATATTGAAGTGGTTATATTTGCCGTAAAGCTCAAGGCATTAGGAATTTGTTCTCTTAAAAAAGTTATTGCCTTAATTTGCAGTGATCCAAAGTCTATATTCAAGTTTTTAAATGAATCATTGACCATTGGGTATTTATCAGATAGCTCATTTATCCATTTCTGTAATGAGTTAAATGCCTTTGGAATAAATGCTGCTGCTTCTTGAAATGATGAAAATACCATTGGAAGAAGGAAGAAAGCAAGTATTACTACACTTCCTAGCAGTAATATTACAGCAAATAGTAAGGATAGAGGTCTTCTGATTTTATTGTACAATTTGGCCTTTTTGCTATACTTAAATATTTTGTTTTCAAATATATTTATAAGTATATTTAGTATAAATGCTACAAGTATTCCAAATATAAATGGTGATAGTATAGAAATGGCTTGAGACATTGTCTTTTTAACGATTTCTATGTGAAATACTATCCAATAAAATATAATACTTGTAAGTATTATAAATAGAATTTTTTTTGATTTTAAATCCTTAAAAATCATAAATTTCCTTTCTAAGAGGTTATATGAAAGCTCTAAAAATACAATTTTTAAAATTTATAGCATTCTCAATAATACTATATTTAGTTCATCAATATTTAGAAATATTTGTTGTTGAAAAAAATTTAATAGTAAATATTGCAATTTTATCTGGAGTAAGTGTTGCTATCTCTTATATTATAAGATTAATTCTAAAATCACTCCTTATATCTTCATGTCTATTTGGTATTGTACTCTATTTACCTTATAGAATAATTGTCTCTTTATTACTTTCAATAGTTTCTATTGTCTTTGCATACTACTACATGGATATAACTCTAATATCTAAAGAGCTATTCTTTTGTATAGTATTTATATTTGATAATATATTCTTTTTAATTATTAAACTTTTGGCTTAGGTAGTTGAAGTGATCAACATTTAATCTATCTAAGTCAATAGGGGTTATTGTGGTATATCCTTGATAGAACTTAAATACATCTGAATCTTCTGCATTTTCAACATCTACAAATTCACCTTCAAACCAATGTTTGTCTTCTTCTTGTCTAAAGCTAGCAGCAAAAAATCTAACTCCCTGCCTTGCTATTACAATTCCCTTTGACTTTTTGAATGCCTTAGCAGGGAAGTTGATATTTAAAACTAAGCCTGCTTTATACATTTTTTCTTTAATAATAAAAGCAAGTAGGGATTTAAGTTCATTTCTTGCCATCTCAAAATTGTGGAAATCTGTACTTATTGCAATTGCTGGGATTGAGTATATTGAAGCTTCAGTTGCAGCGCCAACAGTTCCAGAATATAGAATATCTGTCCCTAAATTTGGGCCGTTGTTTACACCTGATATTACTAAATCTGGTTTTAAATTTAGAAACTCAATTGCAACCTTAACAGTATCAGCAGGTTTTCCATCTACGTGATAGCAAAATACATCGCTAAAGTTATCGTGGTTTTGAGTTATTTTAAATGGATTGTGAACTGTTATTCCCTGAGATACAGCTGATTGCTGAAAACTAGGGGCTACAACAAAAACTTCATGTCCCAATTCTAGACACGCATCTGCAAGTATTCTCAATCCTTCTGATTGAATTCCATCATCATTTGTCAATAGTATTTTCATTATTTTCTCCTTCTAAAAAATAGTCTATAGTTTGTTTAGCTATTAAATAACCAACAAGTGTATTTTCCAAAATGTCTAAACGCTTATCTTTTAAAAATAAAGAATAGTCTTTTTTAAATTTAGTAGTATTAAATCTTGAATCTATGTTGCTATAGAAATTTCCATTTATAAATGCGATATGTGGTGCATCTATTTCTATAGAAGTTTTCCCAAAAAATATATTTAAATCTCCAGAATTAAATTTATCTATAAAACTTAGAGATAGATCTCTATTTATGTGAGTAAGTCTATCTGAAATTTTTTCTTTTAAATTATTGCTATCTAAATTTATAAATAAGTTTTTAAATTTATCTACTTCATGATTTTCAATAAATATGTCTATGTTCTCAAATCCACTTCTTACAATAGCTTCTAGGTAAGCTATAGTTTGATTAGTTATGTTTACAACTACTATTTTTTTATCTTTATAATTTAATCTAGCATTATCTAGTGCTAAATCAACTCTTTTAAATATCTTATCTTTCATATTTTTGACCAAAGAAATTTATTACGTAGTTTGCAAGCATGATCCCACATATGCCAGGGACAAATATCATAGAAGAAGGAGCATGCCTTCCATTAGATGCGATATTTTTTTTGCTTGCATTTTCAGTGGAGTATACAACAGGAAAGTCATTTAAATTTCTTTTTTTAGATTCTCTTCTAATTACTCTAGCAAGAGGACAAGTTTGAGTAGAATATATGCTTGAATATTTAAGGTTTAAGGGATCAAATTTATTGCCAGTTCCAAGAGCGCTTATTATGGGAATGTTGTTTTCTTGTGCAAATTCAATCAGTTCAAGTTTATTAGTAACTGTGTCAATTGCATCAACAATAAAATCGGAATCCTTTAAAAATTGAGCTTCTGTCTTTTGAAATCTCTTATTTATTGCAACAATATTACTAGAATCATTTAATATTTCTGATGATAGATCTTTCAACGCTTGAGCTTTATATTTTCCTATATTTTCAATGTTGGTCATTATCTGTCTATTTAGATTGCTTGGATCAATAGTATCGAAATCAACTAAAGTAAGATTTTTAAAACCATTGTTCATAAGTGTAATAGCAGTATGACTACCTACCCCACCAAGTCCTACAATACTTATTTTTTTATTCTTCATATTAAAATATTATACTATTTTAAGTAGCTATTTAACAAGATTTTTTTATATTAAGTATTCAAAGTTGAAATATGCATTCTCCTTGTATAGAATTAAATATGTGAGGTAGATATGGATAAAGGAATGCTTGCACAGAAATTGTTGCAGACAACTTATAAAAAGAGAATATTTAGACCGTTTGTAAGGGCTATTAAAGAATTTAACCTTATAGAGGATGGAGATAAAATAGCAGTATGTATTTCTGGAGGGAAGGATTCATTTTTACTTGCTAAACTGTTCCAAATTTTGCATGAATATGGGAATAAGAACTTTGAAGTAAAATTTCTTTCTATGGACCCAGGATATTTAGATATAAATAGAAATTTAGTTCTTGAAAATGCAAAAGAGTTGGGTATAGAGCTTACAGTTGTAAATAAACAAGTTTTTAAAGCAGCATACGAAATGGATAACAATAAGCCGTGTTTTATGTGCGCTAGGATGAGAAGGGGCATTTTGTATGACAGTGCTAAGAAAATGGGATGTAATAAAATTGCACTTGGTCATCACTATGATGATGCTATTGAGACAATCATGATGAACGTCCTTAGCTGTGGTACATATATGACTATGATGCCAAAATTAAAAAGCAAGAACTTTGAAGATATGGAATTAATAAGACCTCTTATCTATGTCAGAGAGAGAAATATAGTTGCTTTTAGAAATCAATTAGATCTTAAATTTTTAGATTGTGCATGTGAGGTATCAAGGGGAGATAAACCTTCTAACAGAGCTAGAGTTAAGGCTTTAATAAAAGAGCTTTCCAAGACTTTCCCAAATGTAGAAAATTCGATATTTGCTTCAAGCAAAAATGTAGAGATTGATGCAATACTAGGTTATAAGGAAAAGGGAAGACATATAAGTTTTTTAGATAAATATTAGGAGTTTTGATGAAGAAGATTTTATTTATAGATGGAAATAGTATACTTAGCAGAGCATACTATGGACTGAGGACTAAATTAACTGACTCTAAGGGCAGACCTACAAATGCTTTAGTTGGATTTCTCAACATTTTAAAGAAAGTATATAAAGATGAAAAACCTCAAAAGATAGTTGTGTGTTTTGATGTAAAAGGTGGAAGCCATAAGAGAAAGGAACTCTCACAAGAATACAAGGCATTGAGAAAAGCTCAAGATGAAGAATATCTAATACAGCTTGATTTAATTAAAGTAATTCTTCAAGAAATTTCGATAGATGTAGTTACAAAACAGGGATTTGAAGCAGATGACTTGATAGGTACCCTATCTAGCAGAGCATCTAAAGAGGGTTATACCTGTGTTATTTTATCTGGAGACAAGGATTTAATTCAATTAGTTGATGATAATACATATATGCTATATGACTATAAGGGAATCAAAAATATTCTAAATTTAGATAAAGATAGGACATTTGATTACTTAGGAATTAGAGCTGATCAAGTTGTAGACTTTAAGGCACTTGCAGGAGATGGTTCAGATAATTATCCTGGTGTAAGTGGGATTGGAGAGCAGACAGCTAAGAGATTGCTCAACTACTTTGGAACTTTGGATGAGATATATCAAAATGTAGATAAAATAGATGATTTGAGAAAGGAAATAGGAACTACAAAAAAATTAACTAATCTACTAAAAGAAAATAAAGATCAGGCATATGTCTGTCAAGAATTAGCTAGAATAATCAGAGATGTAAATTTAGATATTTCAATATCAGATTTAAAAGATCCATTTAAAAATTCAAATATTTCAAGTTTAGAAGATCTAGGTCTTAGAAATATGATTGAATTTTTAGAAGAAAATAATTTTATTGAAGAAAAAGATGAGGTTATATCAGAATTAGAATTTATAACATCAGAAGATGAATTAAGTAGAGATAAATATGTAATATATGATAGATATCAACATAAAGATCTTAAATTACACGCTTACTTACAAAATGGGAAATGTTTAATAACAGATCATTATATAGAAGGTTTAAAAATAGTTGGATATGAAACTAAGGAATTATATGTAGACTACTTAAAAGGTCTTATAAAAAGACCAGATATAGTTGATGATATAGCACTACTTGACTTTTTAATAAATAATGAAGTAACAACAGGATTTAACTATATAGACCAAAATTTAAAAGAGTATAGATTAAAATTAAAAAATATCAAAAAAGATTTATCCAATGCAAGAGAAATAATTGAAGATTTGCTTGCTAAATCACTTATAAAATTAAATACTATATATTTAGATCTTAAAAAGAAGCTAAAAGAAAATAAGAATATTGAAAATTTATATATAAAAATTGAATTTCCATTGATAGAAGTTCTTTCAAAGATGGAGTATGAAGGGTTTAAAGTAGATTTAGAAGAAGCTAGAAAAATTCAAAAACATTTAGATGAAAAAATTGAAAATACTAAGAGAGAGATATTTGAGTTAGCTCAAGAAGAATTTAATCTCAACTCTCCTACACAAGTTTCAGATATTCTATTTGAAAAGTTAAGAATTCCAAAAATAAAAAAGGTAAAGGAAGGTTCTAAACATAGTACTGATAGAAAAGTCTTAGATAAACTTATAGATGTTCATCCTATAATTCCTCTAATAATCGATTATAGGACTTATACAAAAATTAAGTTTACATATGTAGATTCAATTTTCGATTTAGTTGACAATCAAAATAAAGTTCATACAAAATTGAGGCAGATGATTGCTCTTACAGGAAGGCTATCTTCTCAAGATCCAAATCTTCAAAACATACCAATTAGGTTAGAAGAGGGAAGAGCAATCAGAAAAATTTATGTTGCTTCAAGTGATGAAAATATTCTACTTAGTGCCGATTATTCTCAGATAGAACTCAGATTACTTGCCCATATTGCAGGTGAAGAAAATATGATAAAGGGTTTTAATGAAGGTATAGACATTCATGCTCTTACAGCATCAAAAGTTTTCCATGTAGATGTTGATGAAGTTACATCTGAGCAGAGAAGTAGAGCAAAAGCAGTAAATTTTGGAATAATTTATGGGATGAGTGATTTTGGGCTTTCTCAAAATTTAGACATACCAATATTTGGTTCACATAGGTATAAAAGCCAATATTTTAAGCAATATCCAAAAATAGAAAAGTATTTTGATGATATTATTGATTTTTGCAAAAGACACAAATATGTTGAAACTATATATGGAAGAAGAAGATTTTTCCCAAATATAGATACTTCAAATAAAATACAGTATAACGAAGTAGTTAGAGCTGCTTTAAATGCACCTATACAAGGATCTGCTGCAGATATTATTAAAATAGCCATGGTATTAATAGATGAGAAGTTGTCAAAGTCAAATATTAGAGCAAAGATGATTTTGCAAGTTCACGATGAACTAATCTTTGATGTGCATAAGGAAGATGTAGGTAAACTTAAGGAGCTGTTGATTAAAGAGATGGTAGAATCATTTTCATTATCAGTTCCTCTTGAAATATCTATAAATACAGGAGAGAGCTGGTATGAAACAAAGTAGGTATATAATTGGATTAACAGGTGATATATCTGCTGGGAAAAGTACAGTTTCTAAATATCTAAAGAAAAAGGGATTTACAATAATTGACTGTGATGAGCAAGCAAATTTGCTTACAGAGAATAGAGATATTGCAAGTAAACTTAATCTTGCACTTGAAATTAAAGACAATATAGACTATTACGATAGAGATAGAGTGAGATCTATTGTTTTTAATGACTCTCAGAAAAAGGGAAAGATTCAAGAGATACTTTGGCCAATTGTTGAGAAAAAAGTCCTAGACATTATAAGTGAGAGTAGTGGAGTAATAGTAATAGATGCTCCACTGCTTTTTGAAGCAAATCTTGATAGATATTGTGATGAAGTTTGGTTTGTAGTAATAGATAGAGATATTCAAAAGAAGAGACTTATGCTTAGAAATAACATAAGTGAGAAGGAAGCAGAACTTAGAATTTCTAATTTTAAAGATAATAAATCAAAATTAGAAAAATCAACACATATTTTATATAACAATTCCACTGTTGAGGACCTCCATAGAAATATAGATATACTAATTAGCAATATAGTCGCTAATTAGTAATGATTCTAAATTAAAAAGAGGAAAGAAATTGAGATTTATCAATGATATTGATAATTAATACACAAACATTTGATATAATAATGTTGGATATTTGCAAGTGTGGCGAAACGGCAGACGCGCTGTCTTGAGGGGGCAGTAGTCAAATGACTGTGTGGGTTCAAATCCCACCACTTGCACTCTAAAATAGGAGGTATTATGAAATATAAAACCTTTCCCGGTGGAGCCAATATTCCTCATTATAAAGGTACCGCCAGTGGCGGTATTTCTGCTATTACAGCAGGAAAAATTGTACGCATTGCACTAAGACAACATATTGGTGCACCTGCTACAGCTCTTGTTAAACCGGGTGACTTGGTAAAAAAAGGTCAACTTCTAGCGCAGGCTAGCGGTTTGGTATCAAGTAATATTCACAGTTCAGTTTCTGGTAAAGTAAAGAAATTAGTAGATGTAGAAATACTTGGTATGTCTACTCCGTGTATCGAGATTGAAAATGACGGATTAGATGAGTGGGATGAAAATATTAAACAAAAGGGGACAATTGAAACCTTAGAGCCCCAAGAATTACTCGAACATCTTAAAGAGTCTGGCATAGTTGGCATGGGAGGAGCTGGATTTCCTACACATGTAAAATATATGCCACCAAAGGACAAAGTTATCGATTTATTAGTTATAAATGCTGCAGAGTGCGAGCCATTTTTAACTACAGATCACAGATTGATGCTTGAGTATACTAGAGATGTAATACTTGGTGTTCAACTTCTAATGAAGATTTTAAACATCAAGAAGGCAGTAATAGGTGTTGAAGAAAACAAACCTGATGCCATAGAGATGCTAAAGAAAGAAGCAAAACCAGGAATTACAATTGAAACACTTAAAGCTAAATATCCTCAGGGAGCTGAAAAACAACTGATATATGCAACTACTAAAAGAGTAGTTCCTTCAGGAGCTCTTCCAGCAGAAGTTGGAGTAATAGTTAACAATGTTGCTACTGCCAAAGCATTCAAAGACTATATCTATGAGGGAAGACCACTTATTTCAAGAGTTTTAACATTAGCTGGTAACTCAATAGTTGCTCCTGGAAATTATGAAGTTCCTATAGGAATGAATATCAGTGAAATTGTAGAGATTACTGGTGGAGTTAAAGAAGATCTTGAAAAAGTTATATTGGGTGGACCTATGATGGGCAATGCCACATCAACTATAGAAATACCTATTACAAAGACAACTTCAGGAATTCTTTTCTTTGATAAAAAACAGGCACGCTTGGATAAGACAACTCCATGTATAAGATGTGGAAAATGTCTCACAGTTTGTCCAATGAAATTGCAGCCTTTATATATTGCTAAATGTTCAGAGAAAAAAGAATTTAAAAAGGCTAAAGATTACTACGCAATGGATTGTATTGAATGTGGATCTTGTTCTTATATATGTCCAGCAAAGAGACCACTTGTACATTCTATACGTGTTGCTAAGAGAAAAATTCAGGAAGGATTATAGGAGGTATTATGGAACTTATTGTTACATCTTCACCCCATATTCGTTCGCAAAGAACTGTCACATCTGTAATGCTTGATGTGATAATAGCTTTGATACCAACTCTTGTAGCAGGTATATATTATTTTGGGTTTAGAAGTGCAATTTTAGTAACTATTTCTTGTATTTCAGCTGTCGTATTTGAGTATATTGCAGTCAAATTAAGAGGAGCAGAAAATTCAATTGGTGATTTAAGTGCAGTTGTAACAGGACTTTTACTTGGATTAAATTTGCCGCCAGGATCTCCATATTGGATAGCAGTAGTAGGTAGTGCTTTTGCAGTACTTATAGTTAAACAGGTATTTGGTGGAATTGGACAAAACTTTATGAATCCAGCAATTGGAGCGAGAATTTTCTTAGCGATAAGTTTTGCCGGTCATATGACAAATTATTATAAGCCATTTACTGATAGTATTACTCAAGCCACACCACTTGCAAATTTATCAAGTGGAAATCTTCCATCAATTCTAGATTTATTGATGGGAAATGTAAGTGGAGTAATTGGTGAGACTTGTGCTTTAGCATTGATAATTGGCGGAATCTATTTAGTAGTTAGAAAAGTAATTTCTTGGCATATACCAGTTATATATATTTCAAGTGTATTTATTTTGACAGCTCTATTTAATGGATTTAATTTCTCTCTAGCATTTAGCTCCATTTTTGCAGGCGGTTTAATGTTAGGCGCTATATTTATGGCAACAGATTATGTAACATGTCCTGTAAATATAAAGGGACAGTGTATATTTGCACTTGGATGTGGATTATTAACTACATTGATAAGATTATTTGGTGCTTATCCTGAAGGTGTTATGTTTGCCATTGCTCTTATGAACATATGTGCACCTCTTATTGAAAGATATACAGCACCTAGAGTTTTTGGAAGGAGTAAGAGATGAAAAAAACAATAAGATTATCGCTTTCTCTTCTAATAGTTGCAGCAATTAGTGCATTATCTCTTGGTCTGACAGATCATTTCACATCTGAGGTTATAAAGAACTTAGAGAGACAGGAAGAAATAGAAAAGCAAAAGGAAATATTTCCTGAAGCTGATGATTTTCAACTAAATTCAACAGATTATAGCAATGTTGCTCCTAATTTTGAAAGCCTTTATGAGGCTTCAAAAGATGGTAAACATGTTGGATATGTATGCAAAATAGTAGGTAAAGGATACGGCGGAGAGTTGGAAGTACTCATAGGTATCGATCTAAGTGGAACTATTACAGGTTTAAGAATAGGTCAAAACTCAGAGACAGCTGGTATTGGAGATAAAGTAACAAAACCAGAATTCTATGAGCAATTTACAGGAAAGAATGTAGATGATTTTACAGACTCTAGCTCAGCAGTAGATACAATAAGTGGAGCTACAATCAGTTCTTCTTCAGTTTTAAGAAGTACAGTTGAAGCTTGTAAGGTATTTAAAGAGGCGGTGTCACAATGAAACTTAGAGATTTGACAAAGGGAATTTTTAAAGAAAATCCTACATTTGCCATGGTACTTGGAATGTGTCCTACACTTGCTGTTACAACATCTATGGAAAATGGCATAGGAATGGGACTATCTACACTTGTTGTACTCTCACTATCAAATGTAATTATTTCTTTAATAAGAAAAATAGTACCAAATGAGGTGCGTATACCTATATATGTTGTAATTATAGCTACATTTGTTTCTGTACTTGAGATGCTACTTCATGCATTTGTACATACATTGTATGCTTCATTAGGTATATTTATACCTCTTATCGTTGTTAACTGTATTATTCTTGCTAGAGCAGAGTCATTTGCTTCTAAGAACGGAATTGGTTCAAGTTTGTTAGATGGTATTGGAATGGGAATAGGATTTACTCTTTCATTAAGTCTTATAGGATTTTGTAGAGAGTTAATAGGAACTTCAAAACTTGTCCTATTTGGAAAAGAGATAATATCTCTAGGAAGTATGCCTTCAGTATCATCATTTACAATGCCACCAGGAGCATTTTTAACTCTAGGTCTACTAATGGCAGGTCTTAATGCCTTAGCAATTAGAAGAAAGGCAGGTAAGAAGAATGGCTAGTGCTTCATTATTTACTATATTTGTATCAGCTATATTAGTTAATAACTTTGTATTAAGTAGATTTCTAGGAATATGTCCTTTTCTTGGTGTTTCTAAGAAGGTAGAAACAGCTTTCGGAATGGGTATGGCAGTTACATTTGTTATGACAGTTTCAGGTGTTGTAACTCATCTATTAAATAAAGTTCTTATAGCTCTAGATT
>JAEZUZ010000104.1 GCA_023443345.1 Bacillota bacterium | reverse complement strand
CCTTTAGAAACTACTAAATTTAAGTCGCTTGACTTTTTAATTTTCTTACCATGTGGATCTTGTGAAATTACAATATTTTTTCTATTTTGGTCTGAAAATTCTTCTGTAGTTACTAAAGAGATGTTGTTATTTTTGGCCCACTGTCTTACTTCACTTAAATTTTTGCCTGTAAAGTCTGGAAGGGCAATTCTTGAAGTAAAAAAGTGAATGATAAAACCTAGAGTTAAGAGTAATAGAAGACATATAGCGCCTATTATTATATTTCTCTTTTTTCTTCTATTGTAATCTCCATCGATTACTGTGGGCTCATAGGCAGTTTCTCTTTTCTTGTATGTATTTTTAGGTGGTTCTGGGGTTTTATCTTCTTCAACTTTAGGTTTTTCTTCCTTGTTCTCACCCTTTAATGTCTTTTCATATTCTTCATTAGAGAATTTATTTAAAAAATCACTCATTTAACTTAAGTTCTCCTTTTGAAAGAGTTAGAGATACATCAGAGATGCTTGCTACTTTTTCAGAGTGTGTAACTACAATTACACATTTTTGATGTTCGTGTGCAAGGTTCTTTAGTATTTCTACAATTTCTAGTTCCATAGAGTCATCCAAGTTTCCTGTTGGCTCATCAGCAAGAATAATATCTACATTTGTACTTAGAGCTCTGGCGATTGCAACTCTCTGTTGCTCACCACCAGATAGCTTAACTACAGGTCTTACAGCCTTACTTTTTACAATTCCTATGTAATCAAGTAAGTTGTAAGCAATTTCTTCTCTATTTGAAGAGTACTTGTTATCTGTTATATACATAGGGATGAGAACATTTTCTATAGCAGTAAAGTGTGGAATAAGGTTGTAATTTTGGAATATTATTCCTACATTGTTTCTTCTATATTTCTCATATCCTATGTCTTTGATATTGTGTCCCATGTAGAGAACAGATCCGTCTTTTGGATAATCTAATGCACTCAATAGAGATAGTAAAGTTGTCTTTCCTGAACCAGATTCTCCAACTATTGTATAGAATACTCCTCTACTAAATGTATGATTTATTGAATTTAAAATGTATCTTCTTCGATCTCCATCTTGATAATAGTAGCTGAGATCTTTTACTTCTAAAATATTGTCCATAATCCCTCCTACATCATTATCTTTTTAGGATTTAGCCTAACTATATAGACAGTTGAAGCAAGTGCTGATAGTACTACAGTAGTTAGTCCCACCAAGTAGAATATTGCAACATATTTTAATGAGAAATCTACAGAATATGCCTGCGCAATGTCATTTGCATCAATTTTTTCTGCAGCAATTTCATCTGCCATTGCATTTTCTACCATAGAGAAATCAAATCCTTCACTTTCAGATTCTGTCTCTAGTTGAGACTGAACCATCGAAGAAGATATAGTCTTAGCAACTAAGTTTCCACTAAATACTGAGAGAGTTATACTTATAATTGCAAGTATTACAACTTCGATCAAAATTTGTGAAATTACTTTTGTCCTTGATTGACCAAGTGAGATATATATTCCAATTTCGTGTTTTCTATCTCTTAGGAATAAAAGCATTACTAAAAGAGTAATTAATATAGTAGCAATTATTGATACTGTAAGCACATATTTGGCAATTTTCTGAGTATCTTTTACAGGCGCTGCTATTTTTGAATAATTATCTACAGAAGTTAAGAATTTATATCCATTAGGTAAAAGTTCTTCATTTTCTATTTTGAAGTCTTCAATCTCATCAGGAGTTCTTATTATATATTCTACTTCTGGCGTTCCCTGATCTTCAGAGTTTTGAGAGTTTATCTCTTTTACTATATCTAAAGGTGTATAAAAAGAGTTATCATTGATTTCTTCATAGGCAGACGAGAGTGAATCTGTAAAGCCAGGTTTTTTTTCTTCTGAATTTTCTTCACCAGATTTTTTTCTCTGTTCAAAAATTCCTACAACTTTTAAAGTAAACTTATAAGGAGTACCTTCAAATCCAAGCCTATTTTCAGATGTGATATATGAAATTGAACCACTTTCAAGATTTAGCTCATCTCCTACATTTATTCCATTTGTCTCTGCAAAATTCTTGCTTATAACAGTGACAGGCTTTTTGCTATCTATATCTTCTTGGGTGAAAAAAGCACCTTCTACAATTACACTTTTCTCTGTTACAAATGATTTGACTTCTGGTGTTTTTATACCTTTAAGTGTAAAAGTAGGGAATGATGTATTTAAATTATCAAATTTTTGATCAGAATTTTTGTTATATTGCTTAAGTTTTTTTCCACTTACTGTTGCACTAATAGAATAGTTATATGATTTTATAAACTGTGATTCACCTATTTTTTCTATTACATCTAACGGAAGTGCTTTAAATTCTACTTTTTCATCAGTACTCATTTTCATGAGAGAGTCAAAATCAGGAATTATAGTTACTATAGCTCCAAGTCTCTCTTTGATGTTTTTTTCAACATTCTCACTAGCTTGATTTATGCTTATAGAAACAGCCATTAAAGTTGCTAGTATAAAAATAATAAATATAAACAAGCACGATTTCAATGGTTTTCTAGTTATACTTAATATTGCTCTTTTTAAAGTATTCATAGGCCTCCACCATATTTTTGTTGATAATTCCACTATATCACAGAAAAATTCAACTTTCAATAAAGTACGTAATATAAGTTCAATGGATATACTATTATTTTCATTGTGTTATAATATGCTAAAGGAGTTTACATGTATTTAGAATATCTTTTGTCTACTAATGAAGAAATAGAGTGGATAAACATAGACAGGTATTTAAAAGAAGCTATATACAAAAGTGGAGTTCAAGAGGGTATAGCTATTATTTATTGTCCTCATACAACAGCAGGGATTAGTATAAATGAGAATGCAGACCCACATGTCATATCTGATATAAACTTTGGACTTGATCAGATATCGCCTAAGAGAAAGGAATATAGGCATGCAGAGGGGAACTCTAGTGCCCATCTTAAGGCCTCACTAGTTGGATCATCTCAAAGTGTAATAATTTCTAATTCAAGGCCACTTTTGGGAATGTGGCAAAGTGTATATTTCTGTGAATTTGACGGGCCA
>JAEZUZ010000025.1 GCA_023443345.1 Bacillota bacterium | reverse complement strand
TAGCCATGCATTTATATGTATTCATGATTTAGAAAATACATTTATAAAAAGGGTAGAATTAAAATACTCAAGAAATGACAATAGAAGAAAAATTTGCAATATTATTGCGTGTGATTTAATTAGGTATTTAGTTAGGAGTAGATAATGGCAGAAAAGAAAAAATCAAAAACTGTAGAGGTTAATGATAATAAGGATAAGGAATTAGCTCTTGAGACTGCGATGGATAGAATTGTATCAAGATATGGCAAGGGCTCTATTATGAAGCTTGGAGATAGTCCTGCTCTTGATGTAAAAGCAATCTCAACAGGAGCAATTTCATTAGATATTGCTTTAGGTATTGGAGGAGTTCCAAGAGGAAGAATTGTAGAAATTTATGGAAATGAATCATCAGGTAAAACTACTGTAGCATTACACATGATTGCAGAGGCACAGAAAAATGGTATTGCGGCTTTTATTGATGCAGAGCATGCACTTGATCCTGTCTATGCAAGAAGTATAGGAGTTAATACTGATGAGTTGATTTTATCTCAACCAGATACAGGAGATCAGGCATTAGACATTGTTGAAGCATTAGTTAGAAGTAATGCGGTAGATATAATAGTTGTTGACTCTGTTGCAGCACTTGTTCCAAAGGCAGAATTTGATGGAGATATAGGAGATTCACATGTAGGGCTTCATGCAAGACTTATGAGCCAGGCACTTAGAAAGCTTACATCAGGAGTTAATAAGAGTAATACATGTGTAGTTTTTATAAATCAGTTGCGTATGAAAATATCACCTACAGGTTTTATGATGGGCTCTCCTGAGACAACTACAGGTGGTAATGCTCTTAAATTCTATTCTTCAGTTAGAATGGAAGTAAAGAGAAGGGAACAGATTAGACAAAAAGATCAATCAATAGGAAATAGGACAGAAGTAAGAATAGTAAAGAATAAGGTTGCACCTCCATTTAGAACAGCAGAATTCGAAATTCTATATGGCAAGGGAATATCTAGACTTACCTCACTACTTGATGTAGCTGTTAAGGCAGATGTTATCCATAAAGGCGGATCTTGGTATTCTTATGAAGATATCAAATTTGGACAGGGAATTGATAGTGTAAAGACTTATCTTGAAGATAATCCAGAGTTAGCTTTAGAAATTGAAAAAAAGGGGCTAGCTCATTACAATATCAATAGGGAAAGCACTCCTGCAGAAATGGATGAAAAAGAGAGAGAATAAGCAAGCATAAAAGCTTGCTTTTTTTAGTTGAACTTTCATTATAATTTTTCAATTATTAGAATTAGCTTTTTTATATTTTTACAATTGAAGAATACTAAATAGATGTGTTATAATTGTAATGTTATAAATCACGGGAGGTAAAAATGATATATGGATTTAAAGATCTATTTGTTCTAGACTACAACCATATACCAAACTTTCTCTTGTTCGCGTTATTAATCGTGGTGATTGTATATTTAATACGTCAGCACATAAAAAAGAAAAAAATTAAGACAGCACAAATAAAAGCAGAAGATATTATTTCAGATGCAATTAGAAAGGCAGATGAATTAAAAAAAGAAGCACTTTTTGAGGCTAAAGAAGAAATTCATGCACTTAGGACGTCACTTGATAAAGAGACACGTGAAAGAAGAAGTGAATTACAACGTTTTGAAAGACGCAATCAAAAGAAAGAGGAGTCATTAGAAGCAAGACAGAAAGAAATAGATAAGAAGACAAGTGAAGCAAACAATCTTAAGAAACAATTAGAAGTACAAAAAGAAAAGCTTGATGAATATGAAGGGAAGAAACTTCAAGAGCTTGAGAGAATTTCATTCCTATCAAAAGATGAAGCTAAGCAGGAACTACTTCAAATTGTAGATAAGGATCTTGCTAGGGAAAAAGTCATAAGAATAAGAGAAATGGAAGAAGAAATAGATGAAAATGCTAAGAAATATGCACAAAAGATTCTTGCAAATACTATAAATAGTATTGCTTCAGAATTTGTAGCAGATAATACAGTTTCAGTCGTTGAACTTCCAAATGATGACATGAAAGGTAGAATAATTGGTAGAGAAGGTAGAAATATCAGAGCCTTTGAACATGTTAGTGGGGTTGATTTAATAATAGATGATACTCCTGAAGCAGTTATTATTTCATGTTTTGATTCAGTAAGAAGAGAGATTGCAAGAGTTGCACTTGAAAAACTTATTTCTGATGGTAGAATTCATCCATCTCACATTGAAGAAATGTATGCTAAGGCAAAGGATGAAGTAGAACAAAAGATTAAAGAAGAAGGTAAGAATGCTCTATTTGAATTAGAAATCAGTAGAGTTCATCCAGAACTTGTGAAGTTACTTGGTAGATTACAATTTAGAACGAGTTATGGACAAAATATGTTGAAACACTCAATTGAGGTTTCAAAGATTGCAGGAATGCTTGCAGAGGAATTAGGAATAAATAGTAAGCTAGCTAAAAGAGCTGCTTTATTCCATGATATAGGTAAGGCAGTAGATCAGACTGTTGAAGGAACTCACGTAGAATTAGGTATGGCATTACTTAAGAAGTATGGAGAGCATGCAGATGTAATACATGCAATGAGTACACACCACGGTGATTATGAACCTAGAACCATAGAAGCAATAATTGTAACAGCAGCAGATGCTATAAGTGCTGCAAGACCTGGTGCAAGAAGAGAATCACTAGATAACTATATAAAGAGATTACAGGGTCTAGAAAATATAGCAAACTCTTATGAAGGGGTTGAAAAATCATTTGCTATTCAAGCAGGTAGAGAACTTAGAATTATAGTTTATCCAGATAAAATTTCAGATGATGAAATGGTACTTCTATCTAGACAGATTAGCAAACAAATACAAGATGAACTTGAATATCCTGGACAAGTTAAAGTTAATTTGATAAGGGAGTCAAGAGCAATATCATATGCTAAATAAATCAAGTCTGAGCAATGTCTCAGACTTTTTTTAATTGAAATGTCTACAAATTTAATATATAATTACCTTGGAGGTCAGCTTGGATACATCTATATATGATTCACCACTTAAAACTAGATATGCTTCTAAGGAAATGCTTAAGATTTTTTCTCTTGAAAATCGCCATTCTATTTGGAGAGAACTTTGGACAGAATTATTGTCTGCTGAAAAAGAGTTAGGATTAGAAGTAGATGATTTAGTAATTCAAAAGATGAGAGAAAATATAAGAAATATTGATTTTGAATTAGCTAACAATTATGAAAAAAAATTAAAGCATGATGTAATGGCTCACATTCACACTTTTGCTGATTGCGTAGAAGAAGCCAGAGGAGTCATACATTTAGGTGCTACTAGTTGTTTTGTAACAGATAATTCAGATTTAATTATATATAGAGAAGCTCTAAATTTAATTATTTATAGAGTAAAATCAATACTTTATACTTTGAGAGAGTTTATGAAAAAGTATAAAGATTTACCTACTTTATCATACACTCATTTTCAACCAGCTCAAGTAACTACAGTTGGAAAAAGAGCAAGTTTATGGGCTTTTGACTTATATCTTGATTTAATTGATTTAAAAGATTTAGTAGAGAATTTATATTTTAGAGGAGCTAAGGGCACAACAGGAACGCAAGATTCATATGTAAACTTACTAGGATCAAAAGAAAATGCAAAAAAGCTCGATGAGATAATTTCTAAAAAATTTAAATTTAAAAATAATATTCCAGTTTCAGGTCAAACTTATACTAGAAAACAGGATTCAAAAATAGTTGATACATTAAAGCACATCGGAGAGACCTCTCACAAAATAACAAATGATTTAAGATTACTTCAACATCTAAAGGAATTGCAGGAACATTTCTCAGAGAATCAAGTTGGTTCTTCTGCAATGGCATATAAAAGAAATCCGATGAGGTCTGAGAGAGTTTCTTCTCTGAGTAAATTTTTAATGAGCCTATCTTTTAATACTGCATTAGTAAGTTCAACTCAGTGGCTTGAGAGAAGTTTAGATGATAGTGCAAATAGAAGATTGACAATTAGTGAAGCTTTTTTAACAGCAGACTCAATATTAATCACTTTAAAGGATATTTTAGATGGAGTTGGAGTATTTACTAAAAATATAGAGAGAAATTTAAATAAGTATCTTCCATTTATGATTACTGAACACTTAATAATGCAGGGAGTAAAAAACGGAGGAGACCGACAAGAACTTCATGAAAAAATTAGAATTCATTCAATTAAAGCTCAACAGAAATTAGATTTAGGTCAAGATAATGACTTTATAGATAGATTGGTTGAAGATGATACTATACATATAGATGCCAAAGAAATAAAGGAATTGCTAAATCCTAAGCTTTATATAGGAAGATGTGTTGAACAAGTCGATGAATTTATAGAAGACTATATTGACAAAGAATTAGATGGCTTTAATGATATTAAAGTTAGAATAGATATTTGAGGAATTATGAATACGATATTAAATGTGCAAAAATTATCAAGGACAATTGATACAATTTTTGAAAATAAAATAAGTGATGTTGACATGAGTAGAGGGCAGTATATATATATTCTTTATTTATACGAAAACTCTGGTTCAAACCAATTAGATATTTCTCAGAATCTCTTATTGGATAAGACAACTGTTGCTAAAGCTCTTAAAAGACTTGAAAAAGATCATTACATTATAAGAAGGGTAGATAGTAGGGATAAGAGAAAAGTAAAGGTATTTTTAACACAGAAGGGCAAAGATGTATACCATGAAATTCAGTCGATATTTAAGGAAATATCAGAAAAATTATCTACTCAAATAAGGCCTACATACCAGAAAGAGTTAAATAAAATAGTTCAATTATATATTCAAGAATTGGAGCTTTCTTGGTCAAAGATTAAAAATTATAAGAAAAAAGAGACTTTTGAATTAGGAACTATAAAAGAAAAAGAAAATATCGAAATTAGAAGAGCACACAAGTTTTCAGATACAAGTCAAGTATTTGTCAAAAAGAGAGGAAATTATATCCTTAACTATTTGGAGTTTGAAGAAGATAACAATAATATATTTATAGATGATATTGAACTTCACAATAGTGAGTCTCAGGAAAATGACGATAGTCAAATTTTAAATGAATTTCTTAATTGGTTTTATAACAATAAAAAAGGAAATATCTACTTTAGAACATTAGATAGTGATACAATCAGACAGAGATTTGCTATTAAAGAAGGTTTCTATTTCAATGATTACGAACCATTTAAAAATGGCTATAGATATATTTACGATAAGTTAAAAAATATTTAATAGAAAAAGTACTATTATGTATTATAATTACCGTATGATTATAAATGTTATAAACATTAAATCATGGGTATATTTAATATATATTTATAGTACTTATTTTTTTTTTGAGAAAGAGAGGAAATTATGAACAATAAAAAAAGTGCTACTTTTTGGAGCAAACATTTTGTTTCAACAGAGGCTGGTTACAACCTTTCTTGGGGATCAGTTTTTGCAGGTGTTGTAACATTTTTATCAGTATTAATGTTACTTTCATTAATTACTTCAGCAATAGGTTTTGGATTACTTTCACCAAATAGTGATAATCCGGTTGCTGGCGTTGGTACAGGTACAATAGTATGGACAGTAATTGCATTACTTCTTTCACTATTTGCAGGTGGTTTTGTTGCAGGTCTTTCTGCTAGAAGAACAGGGCTATTACATGGATTTCTTACATGGGCTCTATCAATGATTATTATGTTTGGACTAATTACTTCTGCTATAAGTGGAGCTGTTGGTGTAATTGGTAAGGTTGTAGGTTCAACTTTTGGTGTTGCAGGCGATGTTATTTCAGGAACAGCAGAAGCTGCTGGAAATGTTGCTTCTAAAGGATTTGATGCAATTGGAGACCAAATACAAAAAGTTAATACCGATGAACTTCAATCAAATATTGAAAAAGTATTAAAAGATACAGAAGTTAAAGAATTACAACCAGGATATATCCAAGGACTTTTAGATGAATCTAAGAATGATCTTGTTGAAGCTGGAAAAAATATTGCTAAGTCTCCTCAAAATGCTGGAGATATTATCAGTAGTTTAGGAGATAAGCTAAAAGAAAGAGTAGAAATTCTTTCTAATGCAGCAGATAAAGACGCTATTGCTAATGCAGTGTCTAATAATTCAGATCTTTCTAAAGAAGAAGCTGATAAAATTGTAAATAATATTCACGATGGATTAAAGAAAGCTACAGATGAAGCTAAGGTACAAATCGAAAATGCTCAAAAAGCTTTAGAAGAAGCTAAAGTACAATTAGAAAAGACAGTTGAGGATGTAAGGGATGCTGCTAATACAGCTACAAATGTTGCTTCAACAGCTTCAATAATTCTATTTATTGGTCTATTGATTGGCTTAGCACTTACAAGTTATGCTGGTTATGTAGGTAGCGAAAAAGTTAAAAACATAATTATTCAAAAATAATTGAATTATAAAAATTTAAACACAAAGTAATAAAGAACGACTAGGTATTATCTGGTCGTTCTTTTATTTTATAAATTTATTTTTTAAATATAAATTGGCATTGTAGAGTGACAAAACAAATTTGAAATAAAAATTTTACATTATAAAATTTAGTTGTAAGGAAAGACATATGT
>JAEZUZ010000067.1 GCA_023443345.1 Bacillota bacterium | reverse complement strand
GTATAAATGTCGTAATTAATCCTGAGCTTGAGACCGCAAAACAGATATTTAAGGAGTTGGAGTATCCTTTTGCTAAGAGCATAACAAGCTTTGTTGGCAATAAGGTGAGCATGGTATGTTTTCCTATAGACAAAGGAAGCCAATTGATAAATCAGAATCTTGTCGAATTTAAACAGAGATTTCCAAGTATACTTGTATGTATGATTGAAAGGGGATCAGAGGTAATTATTCCAAAGGGAGATACCGACATTCAAGCAAATGACTTAGTTCATGTCTCAGGTGCAACCGAAGACTTAGAGAATTTTTACAAGGAATTAGGTGCTAAACACAGAAGAGTTGAGAGCATTATGGTAATAGGTGGTGGAAGAATTACTCAGTACCTACTTGATATGCTAAAGAAGACAAGCACTCATGTAAAAGTTATTGAAAAAAATCATCAGAGAGCAATTGAGTTGAGTTCTAACAACCCATGGGCAACTATAATTGAAGGAGATGGAAGTAGTAAGGAAGTTCTCGATGAAGAGAGAATTGAAAACTACAAGATGATTGCAAGTTTAACAGGGATAGATGAAGAAAATGTCTTTATATCTCTTTATGCAACTAAGATGGGAGTAGAGAAGACAATTACAAAGATAAATAGAACAGAAATTCTTACAGCTCTTGGAACTCTTGGTTTGCAAAATATTGTAACTCCTAAAAAGAGAATAGCAAACAAGATTATCTCGTATGTAAGAGCTGTTGAAAATTCAATGGGAAGTAATGTTGAAGCTCTATATAAATTAGCTGGAGATGAAGCAGAGGCACTTCTATTTCACATAAAGAAAGAAAGTGATGTTGTAGGTGTTGAACTTAAAGATTTAAATTTAAAGGATAACACTCTAGTTGCTTACATAATTAGAAATGGAAAGCCAATTTTCCCGGGTGGTTTTGACAAAATCTTAGTTGGAGACAAGGTTATAGTGCTTACTAAAAACCGTGGTTTTGATGATATTACAGATATCTTAAAAGGATAGTTATGAATTATAAAATAGTAAGATATGTATTGGCACAAATAATTAGACTAGAGGCCGTACTCATGGTATTTCCTCTTATTGTTTCTATAATATATGGTGAGCCAATAGAGAATAAATTGATATTTTTAGGAACAGCAGCATTTATGTTTGCCATAAGTTTCTTAATTTCTAACAGAATAAGGCCAAAGAACACTTCATTATATGCTAGAGAGGGCCTTGTAATAGTTGCACTCTGTTGGTTCTGTTTAAGTTTTTTTGGTGCTTTGCCATTTTGGATATCAAAGGAGATACCTAGTTTTGTAGATGCCTTTTTTGAAATAACCTCAGGTTTTACAACCACAGGGACTACTGTTATTGCTAATATTGAAGCTTTGAGCAAGTCGATGCTGTTTTGGAGATCATTCTCTCACTTTTTAGGTGGTATGGGAGTTTTAGTATTTGCACTTGCAATATTGCCAAATATAGGTACAGGTTCGATGTATGTTATGAAGGCAGAATCTGCAGGCCCTACTTTTGGAAAGCTAGTTAGTAAGCTTCACATCACAGCAAGAGTTCTATATATTATATATGGTGCTTTAACACTTGTATTGATAGTGATCCTTATGTTCTTGGGAATGAATTGGTTTGATGCTGTAATACAGGCATTTGGAACTGCAGGTACTGGAGGATTTAGTAATTATACAGATAGTATAGCTCACTTTAACTCTGCTGCAATTGAGGGAGTTATTGGGATTTTTATGATTTTATTTGGAATAAATTTCAGTCTATACTACTTACTTCTAATAGGACATGTGAAGGACTTTTTTAAATCTGAAGAGTTGAGAGTTTATTTAGGACTTTTTATACTAGCAACAATAGTAATAACACTTAATATTATGCACCTATATTCTGGATTTTTTGAAGCTTTTAGATACAGTTTCTTTACAACCGCCTCTATTTCTACATCTACTGGATTCTCAAATATAGATTTTGAAGCGTGGCCATTATTTTCAAAGGGCATTTTATTATTCTTTATGTTTACAGGGGCAATGGCTGGCTCTACATCTGGAGGATTTAAGATTTCTAGACTAATAATATGTATAAAGTCTGCAGTATCAGAAGTTCTTATATCTCGTCAGCCTAGAAGAATAGTTAGAGTTAGATATGATGGAAAAGAGCTATCATTTAATACAATAAGAGGAGTTGGCAATTATTTTATAATATATATGTTAATTGTAGTTGTCCTTACTTTAGTGCTTTCTATACACCATGAAAATTTTTATGATAATGTGAGCTTGGTATTAGGTACATTTAATAACATAGGTCAGCACATGGGGGCATATTCTCCTAGTGGCACAGGCACTTTAGAATTATCAAATTTATCTAAGATAGCATTATCTATAGGAATGATTACAGGTAGACTTGAAATTTTCCCAGTGCTTATATTATTTAGTAGAAAGACTTGGAAGAAACATATATGAAAAAGGTAACAAGTTTTTTAATTGTAATTTTATTTTTGCTAGTGGGTTGTACATCTAACTCAATACTTAGTAAATCAAAAGCTCAGGATTATTTAGAAAAAAATAATTTTGAAGTTGAAATTTACGATAAGACAGATACAATAATTGGAAAAAGTAAAAGTGATGGAATTGTCTCTTTATATTATGGGCAGAATGCTAATATTTTTTTCAACAGTTCAATAGAATCTTTTGGAAAGAACTCTCTAGTTGAGGTAAAAAATCAAGAAGATGAAAAGGTGTATATGACATTTGATGATGATCAAGGTATACCAGCAGTATTTATACTTAAAAATGAGAGTGTACTTTCAATAATTAGTTTTAAAGATATGATTTCAGCGAAGAAAATTGCTCAAGATCTTAAATTCTTAGATAGAGATACAACTGAAGAAATAAACAAAAAGCAGTGAGTTTGATACAACACTGCTTTTTTTTATAAAGAAATTGTTTAAATAAAAACACAAAAAAAGGCCTTAAATTTATTTACATTAATTTAACTATATGATATTATTAATGTATACCATATCGGTAAACTTTAAATTTTAAGGAGGAAAGCATGCTATTTAATACCACACCTGATCATGAGCAATTGAGAAAAAAAGTTAGAACTTTCGTAGAAGAAGAAGTTAAACCAATTGCTTTTACTTTAGATCAGAACAATCAGTTTCCTGAAGAAGCTGTTAAAAAGATGGGACAATTAGGATTGATGGGAATACCATTTCCTAAGGAATACGGTGGTGCAGGTCTTGACAACATCAGCTATGCAATCGCTGTAGAGGAATTATCAAGAGTTGATGGTGGAACAGGGGTTATTTTATCTGCACATACATCTCTGGGTGCTTGGCCAATCTTTGCTTATGGAACTGAAGAGCAAAAGAAGAAATATCTCGTACCTTTATCAAAAGGAGAGAAGATTGGTGCATTTGGTCTTACTGAGCCAGAAGCAGGTTCTGATGCAGGTGGTACACAAACTGTAGCAGAGCTTGACGGGGATCACTATATCTTAAATGGTAATAAAATATTTATTACTAACGCTCCTTATGCAGATATATATGTGGTGTTTGCTGTAACAACACCAGGAATTGGAGTAAAGGGAATTTCTGCTTTCATTGTTGAAAAAGGATGGGAAGGTTTCACATACGGAGATCATTACGATAAGTTAGGTATCAGATCATCTTCAACAGCAGAACTTATCTTTAACAATGTAAAAGTTCCTAAAGAAAACTTACTTGGTAAGGAAGGTCAGGGATTTACAATTGCTATGAAGACTCTTGATGGAGGACGTATTGGTATTGCATCTCAGGCACTAGGCATTGGACAAGGTGCTTATGAAGCTGCTCTAACTTATGCTAAAGAAAGAGTCCAATTTGGTAAACCAATAGCTCAACAGCAAATTGTTTCGTTTAAGCTAGCAGATATGGCAACAAAGTTGAGAGCTTCAAGACTTATGATTTATTCAGCAGCAGCTATGAAAGATAGACATGAACCTTATGGAATGGAATCTGCAATGGCTAAACAATATGCTTCAGATATGACTATGCAAATCGTAGATGATGCACTACAAATCCACGGTGGTACAGGATATCTAAAGGGTATGGATGTTGAAAGATTCTTCAGAGATGCTAAGATTACAACAATCTATGAAGGAACAAACGAAATCCAGAGAGTTGTTATTGCAAGTCATATAATTGGTAAAGCACCTAAAAAGAAAACAAAGGCAGTTGTAGAAGAAGCTAAACCTATCACAGGTGTTAGAAAGAAAGAAATGTTTTCTGGAACACCTCAAGAGCAAGTTGATGCATTGGTTAAGGCTCTAAAGAAAGATGGATATGATTTTACTGTAGGTATAGCAGTAGATACACCTGTTGTTAACGCAGAGAGACTTGTTTCAGTTGGTAAGGGTATTGGAGATAAGCAAAATATGGTTCTAGCTCAAAAAGTAGCTAAGAGCATGGGTGCTGCTCTATCTTGCTCAAGACCAGTTGCTGAGACACTTAAATATTTAGAATTAGATAGATATGTTGGTATGAGTGGACAGAAATTTAGAGGAAACTTATATGTTGCATGCGGAATTTCTGGTGCTAACCAACACTTAAAAGGAATTAAAGATGCAGCAACAATTGTTGCAATTAACAAAAATCCAAAGGCACAGATATTTAAGAACTGTGACTATGGTATAGTAGGAGACCTAAACGAAATTCTTCCTCTTCTAGCTAAAGCTCTAGATACTGGAGAGAAGAAACCTGCTCCAGAGTTCAAGAAGAAGAAAAGAAGCATGCCAAAGAAATTAGCTCCAGTGGGAATATATGTATGTAATGGATGCGGTCATGAATATGATCCTAAGTATGGAGATCCTGAAAATGGAGTAGATCCAGGAACACCTTTTGAAAAGATAGATCCTGATTGGTTATGCCCAGAGTGTGGAAAGTCTAAGGACCACTATATTCCAGTTGACTTCCAAGAAAGTCGTAAATAGGAGGTAAGTATGAAAAATCAATATAGTCATTACATGAATTGCATACGTAAAGTTACAGATGATATTTATTGGATAGGTGGAAACGATCATAGACTTGAACTTTTTGAAAACTTATTCCCAATCCCAAAGGGCGTTTCATATAACTCATATATAATTTTAGATGAAGAAAAAAC
>JAEZUZ010000021.1 GCA_023443345.1 Bacillota bacterium | reverse complement strand
GCTAAGTGCTGCATGCATGTGTGCAATGATTGATGGTATGAAGTACAGCTATGACAAGAATACTGAAGATCTTCTAAAAGAACTCTCAAAATCTAAAAAAGAAAAATTCCCATACTTAGATCAGGATAGAGTTTTTAGATTTGAGAAAGACATATATGAAGACTTTGATTTTAAACAGAGGGAAAAACAATTTGGACAAACTCCAAAGACTGTATATGAGATGATTCACATGTTCGAGAATACAGATAAGGACTTCCTATTTGTTGATAACATCTTCACTAGAGATATAATCAATTCTTGTATTTCTCTAGCTTTAGATCAGTGGAAGACAGAGCTAAAGGGAAGAATTCTTCCATCTCACAGAAAGGATATAAGAGAAATATATCAGCAGCTCTCTCCTGGACTAAATGAACTAGATAAAGATAGATTTAGAAAGCTCACAGATAAGATTATAAATCTAATAAAGGATGACTATGGCAGAAAATCTCTATTTACTAAGCTACTAGAAGCAATTGAATCTTCAAACCACCACTCTGCAAGCGATTTTCAACTTGAAATAAAAAGGGAAATAAACACTATAAAAGAACTTTTTCATCAATATACTGACAATTTACTATAATAAAAAGCCATAGCTAACTATGGCTTTTTATTTTTTATTCTTCATCGTCATCGATTATCTCATATTCAATATCATCATTTTTTTGACTATTATAATTTCTATATTGAGCATTTCTATTGGAATTATTAGAACTATTTCTATTACTTCTGTATATAAAATAGAATACAATTAAAAAAATTAGAAAAATTGGGCTAAAAACCAATCTTAATACTATAGAAAACAATAAAAATATTAAAATTAATATAGCTATTATTGAAAAATACATTATTTTATCTCCTTGATTATGCTCACCCCAGCTGAGGCCCCCAGTCTTGTTGCCCCTGCTTTAATCATCTTTTGTGCATCTTCTAAAGTTCTAATGCCCCCAGAAGCTTTAACTTCTTTAGAGAAATTCTCCTTCATTAATTTGACATGTTCTTCTTTTGCCCCTTCTCCATAAAAACCTGTTGAAGTCTTTACAAAATCCGCCTGTGCTTTATCACATAGTTCGCACGCCTTAATGATTTCTTCATCTGTCAATTGAGATGTCTCAAGTATCACCTTTAGCACCTTGCCTCTGCAGGCTTGTCTTACTAATTTAATATCATTTAGTACTTCATCATATCTCTTAGCTTTTAGAAGGCCAAAAGCCATGACCATGTCTATCTCATCTGCGCCATCTTCTACAGCTCTTTTTGTCTCAAATGCCTTAACTTCACTTACCTGAGTACCCTGTGGAAAACCTACAACGGTTGCAACCTTAACATCAGTTGAAGCTAATTTTTGCTTTGCATACTTAACATAGTAAGGCTGTATACATACACTAAAGAACTCATATTCTTTTGCTTCTTCTATTAATTTGTCGATATCACTATAACTTCCTTCTGGTTTTAAATATGTGTGATCAAAATACTTATTCATCATAAAATACTCCTACATAAGGTAAATTTCTATATTTTTCTGCATAATCAATACCATATCCTACTACAAATAGATCTTCTATTTCAAAGCCTACGTAATCAAGTGGTATCTCTGCCTGTCTTCTCTCTTTCTTATCTAATAAAGTGCATATTCTTACGGTCTTTGGATTTCTCTGGCTCAAATATTTTTGTAAATATGCAAGTGTGAGCCCTGTATCTACAATATCTTCTACTACAATAACTACTTTATCCTCAATATCTACATCCACATCCTTTAGTAGTTGAACTACACCAGAAGTTGTAGTCTTATTTCCATAGCTACTTACTGCTATGAAGTCAAGAGTTACATCTCCTTTGATCTCTTTTAATAAATCTGAGACGAAAACACTTGCCCCCTTTAAAATTCCAAGAATTACTAGTGGTTCATTAGGATAGTCTTCTCTTATAGAAATTGCAATTTCTTTGACTTTCTTTGATATATCATCTTTAGAAATATACTCTTTTACCACATCTCCTCCGTTTCATTTTAATTATATCAAAAAAAGAGCTATACTCCTAATATTTAAATGGAATAAATAGCTCAAATAATTTTCCTTCTCTTTTAAAAAATCCCTCTTCATAAGTATACTCACTTAAATTATAAGAAAATATTACATCTAGCCAGTTGAAAGTTATCTTTGGAAAAATATATAACTTATTTTTCTCTCTCTTTGACAACCTAAGCTTAAATATACTTACTTTAAAACAAAATATAGTTTCTCTTTCTATATCTACAATAAAGGACTTCAAAACGAAAAAACCTCAGATTTAAGTGCATCAAGCTTTTGAATTAACTCCCTAACAAATCCTTCAATAAAACCTCTAAATATAACAGCTAATCCGATTAAAACTGCTGTAAGTATTATAAGTTCTAAAGTGCCAAAACCTCTTTCAAAAAATTTCTCTTTCATTTCATACCTCCTTTAAAAAAGACAACTAAAAATGGACTGATCAAGTATACTATCATAAAAATCATATTTACAACCATTGGAACTAGCATTGCATTTTCTCTCTTTTCTAATTCTACTTTCTTTATAGCCTTTATCTTCTGATCAATGTCCTGAGAGATATCATAAAATACATCATCTAATTCCTTTGAAGTAAAAGTCTGATTTCTCTTGATTAACATACTTATTTTTCTTACTATAGATATCTTTGTAAACATAAATATCTCATCAAATTCTCTTATATATCCCCTCATTGAATCCTGAGCTCTTATAAAACTTAAATTTTCTGAAGCATAGTTCAATGATTTTATTGGATGCATCCCCATTATTTGATACTGTTCATACTTAAATATCAAAATCTCTAATTCGCTTATGAGTTCAACCTGTGACTTTAAATACATCTGATAGAGTTTAAAAAGTTTAAATATTAAAGTAGTTATCACTAAATATAAAAATAAATTTTCAAAAAAATGAATTAGATTAAATAATGCACTTGCTAAAATTGCTACAAATACATAAATTATTATTCCAAGAATATCTAAAATCAGCGATGTCCTAATATACTCTCTATCACAAGATCTATATATGTAGAAATATATTGGGTTATATGAAGTTAAACTGCTCTTTATTAGATATATCCAAAATATAAATAACAATAATAGAATAAAGAACAATACTTTCATAGATCAACTGCCAAATAACTTGAGAAACTATCTGTAAATATAAATCCTAAAAATACAATGAATTCTGTATAGGCTAAAATAGGACTTTCTATATTTATTGCAAATTTAAGGGTGAACATAATAAAAAGCGGGATATATTTCATCAATAACATCCTAATCTTGACCGGCAAAAATTTTGATTTTATCTCCTGAACTAGAAATACTCTCTTTTTAAATAAGTCATACTGCTTCTCAAAAACTCTATAACTGAAATTTTCATCTAAAGGACTTATAAAAAATTCTGGGTATCTTTTTAAATTTAATTTTCTATATGCATAGGAAGGTGAAGCCCCTGATTCAACTAAATTTTTGAATGAAGACAGCTCCTGCATAATATCAATGCCGTCTTCCTTGCCACCTCTATTTTTATACTCAAAGATCAATCTTATGGCTAGGCATATCAAAACTGCTATCTTTACATATAAAAATTTAAAAAATAAAAATAAAATTCCATAGTATATAATAGGTTCTAAACTAAGGCGTAACTTTTTCAAATTTTATCTCTCCATCTAAATAACCAATTTTTGTTATCTCTCTTATTGATCTTTTGCTCTTATCATTGAGTTGAATTATGTAGTCAATTCCCATCCCCAAATACCTCTTGGCAGCTTCTATTGGTATATCTGCTTCTAAAAGCAAAATCTCAAGCCTAGCAATCATATCTCTTGCTGAGCTTCCGTGTCCTGTTGATATTGATCCTTCATGCCCTGTTGATATGGCATGCAGAAAATCTATAATCTCCTCTCTTCTTATCTCACCAAGTATAATTCTATCTGGCCTCATTCTAAGTGCTGACTTTATTAAATCAGAAATACTTACTTTTCTTACATTCATCTCTTTTTCCTTAGTCCTTAAATATACTGCATTCTTTGATCCTGCAATTTTGATCTCCTTAGTATCTTCTATTACAATTATTCTCTCATTGCTATCTGTATATTGAAGAAGGTAATTAAGAAGAGTTGTCTTTCCGCTACTAGTCTGACCTGATATAAAAATTGTCTTTTTCTTTCTAACGAGTTCTTCGATAAAGTCTAATTCACTTCTTGAACAAAAACCATTTTTAATAAATGTATTTCTTGTCAAAGGCTCATTCATAAATTTTCTAATTGTAATAAGGTGTGATGTATCACTTATGCTCTTATGCACTACATAAAATCTAAATAAATTTTTATAATCAAAACTTATCAATGGCTTATCTACACTCAATCTTTGATTGCACTTTGATAAAAAATATTCTGTATGCTCAAATAACTCCTGTTTAGATAGAAAATAATTATCTAATTTTTTCATCTTTGAGTTAAAATCGAGATAGACTTCATTATGTCCATTTATCATTACATCGTTAAAATCTAACTCTAGCAATTTTTCTATCTTATTTACATTGCTCTGCATTATCTTTGTATGATACTTTTCAAATAATTTAATATACTCCATGAATTTAATCTAACAAATTTATCTATCTAATTGGATAGATTTTACTCCATTGCCAATAAGTAATAATAAAAAAAAGGACTATCGTCCCTTTCTCTCTTCTTCTAAATTTATTTTGATTGAATCAACATCGGAAAAAATTATCCCATATCGATCTATAAATTCCTGCTTTAATTCTTTATAACTCTCGCTTGTATTTTCAACTAAATATTTTATTTTAGTATCATATCTGCCGACTTCTATTTCTCCATCATCTAACTCTCTTAAGAAAAAAATATTGCCATCGGCATATGCAAATTCCCTGATATCAGCTCCTATTACAGTCTGATTTGAATCATCTGTTATCCAAGCATCTTCATATATATTTAGAGTATACTCCTCATTTATCACATACTCTTGATATGGTTTTTGATTCATCAAAGAAATCACATATCTTCCTATTAAAATTGCAATGATCATAAGTATTCCAGCTATAAAAAACGGAAATACTATACCTTTTTTGTCCTGCATATTTTCTCCAATAATGCAAACTAGGCCTATAAGCCGAGTTCTGTTTAAGTAATCATCTATCTAGTATATACTGTTGCCAATATATTTAAGCGATCTACCACGGAAGATACATGAGCATTTTCTTCCTAATTTGATCTTGCTCCTGGTGGGGTTTGCACGGCCAAAAAGTTGCCAGTCTGCCGGTGAGCTCTTACCTCACCTTTTCACCCTTACCTATAAGGCGGTTATTTTCTGTTGCACTTTCCTTGGAGTCACCTCCAC
>JAEZUZ010000117.1 GCA_023443345.1 Bacillota bacterium | reverse complement strand
ATATTTTCGAAGCAAGAATTCAAATGGTTAACATAGAGACTCACCCTGAGAGACAATTTAGGATAGTTGTGAAGGTTAGGGATAATAGATGAGAATAAAAGGAGCTGTATATATCAGCTCCTACTATTTGCATCCAGATAGAAAATAACCCTTGATAAATATTTACTATTGATCTGATCTAGTCCAAAATTTGATAGACCTTTGCCAAACCTCTGTATTCACCTACCACCTGGGTATATAAGGCATGAATATATAGAAGAAACTCTGTTTGCAATTAATTGAAAATCTTGAAACACATTTCTGACTCTTTTTTACTTCCCAACTTCTAAAACTTTATTGTTTGTAGCTTCTTGATAAGGAGGATTACCTATTACAACATCAAATTCTAATTTATCATACCCCTTCACTCCATCCATACCCTTTACACGACCTACCAAATATCCAAAGTGTTGACACGACCCTTTCATAATATTTATAGTGTTGCAACAAGTAAGTATTTAGGAGATATTTTTGACCACTAATTTCAAATTTATAAGTCTCTTATTTTCAAGTCCAAATATCATAAACCTATTGATTTCAAGCCTTTCAGAACATTTAGCCAACTATTCCCTTGTCATCAATACTAGAGCCTCCACGTGGTGAGTGTTTGGAAATAGATCAACTGGTGTTATACTCTCTATACTAAAACTATCACTTAGTATTTTTAAGTCCCTAGCAAGAGTTGATGGATTACAACTTATGTATATCATTTTTTCTACTTTTGAACTATTTATTGAATTGAGGGCTTCCTTTTCTAATCCCTTTCTAGGTGGGTCTACTATAAGAATATTTGCATCCCTATTTTCTAGCAATTCTTTGTTTGCATCACATACCTTAAAAGTAGAATTATATATGCCTAATTTTTTTGCATTTATCTTTGCATAGTTGATAGCTTCCCTATTTAATTCATAACCGTAAACTTTCTTAACTCTATCTGCTAAAGATAGCCCAATTGAGCCTATCCCACAAAATGCATCTATAACTACATCTTCTCTATCCAAGTTTAGAAGTTCTATAGCTTTAGAATATAGTTTATTCATAGCCTGTGTATTTATCTGCAGAAAGCTCTCTGGCCCGACTTCAAATTCTCTGCCAAGAATTATTTCTCTAAAATTATCTCTTCCATATAGTTTTTTTGAGATACCTGAAAGTATTACATTGCTATGATCTTTTTGGCAGTGGTAATATAGACTCACTAAGTTTTTAACTTCTCTTTTTATTCTATCTACATAGTAATTTTGATTCTTTAGATTAGATTTCTTACCAATTATTACTATCATTATTTCTCTAGTTTCTTGACTTCTTCTAACTAAAAAATAATTTATATTTCCTCTTCTGCTCTCTTCATCATAGATTTCATCTACAGCATCACTAAATAAATCTCTTAAGTAGAAAAGAACTTTATCTATTTCTCTATCATGAATTATAAAATCATCAACTGGAACTAAGTTGTGGCTCCTCTTTCTGAAAAATCCAATCTCTACTCTACCATTTATAACTCTTACAGGAACAACTGCCTTATTTCTATAATTAAAAATATTATCAGACTTAATTACATCATCGACTTCTATATCTATACCATGATATCTAAGCTCGTTAATTACACTATTTCTCTTAAATTGGATCTGGTGATCATAGCTCATGTGCGAAATATCTAGACCAATATCTCTTCTATCTATACATCTATCTCTACTCTCTTCTATTAATTCTACAATCTTTGCAAAGCCAAAGTTCTTCTTTACCTTTAAAACCTTAAGTTTTGCTACTTCTCCTACTAGAAGACCTTCGACAAAAAATACAAAATCATCATGTTTGACAACTGCCTGAGCAGTAGTTGTATAGTCAATAGCACGTGCTATAAAAATGTCATTTTTCTTTAATTGCATAATATTACTCTATTGTGTTTCTTACATATAGCCAAGTGAGATATTTAAGTTGATACTTTGAATTTCTCTTAGCATAGTCCTTTGGTATTATCCACTTCCAGTTGCCCTCTGTGGTTCCTGGCGTATTTGTTCTATAGCTATCATCTAAGCCTAAAATATCCTGAATCTGAATTATTGCAATTTTACATACACTTCTAAGGGCTGCAGATATCATAGCTTTTTCTATATCTTCAGTTTCTAGATAGTCAGAGATATATTTTTTCTCCTTCTCATCTAGGTTATCAATATATCCCCTTAGTGTCTGATTGTCATGAGTTCCTATATAGACTACATCTTTCTCCTTATGATTGTGAGGCAAATATAGACTCCTCTCATTTGGATTAAATGCAAAAGTAAGTACATTCATTCCTGGAATATCCAACTCTTTAATGGCACCTCTGACTTCGTCATCTATCATACCTAAGTCCTCTGCAATAAATTTCTCCTTAGGAAAATATTCAAAAATAAAATTAAAGAAATCTAAACCAGGTCCCTTCTGCCAACTTCCAAATACAGCTGGTTCGTCCTTTGGAATTTGCCAATAATTAATAAAACCTCTAAAGTGGTCAAGCCTTAACATGTCAACATGTTCAAACACACTTTTAAGTCTCAATATCCAGTAGTCATAGCCATTTTCTTTGAGATTATCCCAATCATAGATGGGCATCTGCCAATTCTGACCTTGAACACTAAAGGCATCTGGAGGAGTCCCTGCATTGTACAACTTTTCAGAAAATTCATCTAACAGCAACCTATCCTGGTATACCCACGCATCAAAACTATTCTCCATCACATATATTGGGATATCTCCCATAATTTTAATGTTCTTTAAATGGGCATAGTCCTTTACTGCACTCCATTGCTTAAAAGCAAAATATTGTAGAAAATATATAAACTGCATTTCTTCTGCATGTTCTACATATAGTTCTTCTAAAGTTTCTTCCTCTCTTTTTCTAACTTCTTTTTGCCAATATTTCCACTGATTGCCATGTTTTTCACTAAGCACACAAAAAAGAGCATAGTCCTTTAACCAAGATATGTTTATATCTACAAACCTGATGAAATCCTCATCCTCTCTATTAAATCTGCTAAATGCCTTCTTAAAACATATATATTTTTTCTCTAATACTTCCTCATAATCTATATATTCTTTTTCAATTACAAAGAGATCTTCATTATCTAAAAGAGACTCTTCAAATAATTTTTGAATACTTATAAATCCTTCAAATAATCCAAAAGAGCTCTTGGTGCTATATGGAGAGTTTCCGCTGCCAATGGGAGTTAAGGGGAGCACTTGCCATATACTCTGATCTGCTTCAAATAGATAGTCAATAAATTCATAGGCCTCTTGTCCAAAACCACCTATTCCCTCTTTAGAATAAAGAGAAAAAAGGGGCATTAATATACCCGATACTCTCATGGTCTAATTCCCCTTTTTATTTTCTATTTCTGAAATCGTTTTAGTTATTAATTGTGCCATAACTGGCTCTCCGCTAGGATTTGGATGAGCTAAGTCATCATATAAAATTGATTGATCCCTACTTGCTATTTTGTACCAGTCTGCAACATATACATTGCTATTTGCCTTAGCAAATTCATCTATAACTGCATTTCTTTCTGCTAAAGTCTCAGAATCAACAAATATATTTGTAAATATAACAGTGTGACTTCCTGCAACTTTTTTTATTTCTTCTAAATTTTCTTTTGAAACTACATAGTCATTAGCACCACCTTCAATAACTATATAATCTACATCTGGAACTGTTTTAAGCAATGAGCTAAGAACACCTGGGTACTCTTGTAAATGTCTATTTTTCTCTGCACTTGTAGTTGTATTAATCATCAATTCTTCAAGGCTATTTGAAATCATAACGCCAATACTATCACCGACAAAAACAACTTTTTTATCTCTTACTTTTATATAATCCTCTAATTTTAATGAAAGTTCAGGATATTTAGTTCCAATCTCATTAATTTGATCTTTTAAGTCCTGAGGAAGTGATTCCAAATCGTTCTTAAGTTTTTCTTGATATTTCTTATTTACAACTTTTTTGATCTCTGAATGTGTCCTTAAAATTCCAGTTTGTTTCTGCTCTAAAGCCCCCTGAATGTCATCCTTCTGCTTTAAGATACTAGTTGGTATCAAGCAAACTCCAATGGCTAATAGAAGAAATACAATAGTAAGTTTTTTATTTCTTTTTACTTCAAAGAGTCTATATGATAGCTCTGCTAATACAATAAATAAAATGATTGCAAATAAAAGTGTAAAAAATCCTATCTTGCCACCCTTTCCAAGAGTAGCTGTTATAAAACTAATGATACTAAATTCAAACAAATATAAACTGTAGCTTCTCTTTCCAATGAACGACAGTGACTTAAATATATCGTAATCATCGTGGTACAGAAGAACAAGTTGATATGCAGTTACTAAAGATATAAGAGCAAAACCTATAAAATATACACTCTTTCCCTGTGCATTTAACTTTAACATGGCAATAAATTGAATCAAATATATTGCTGTAATAAGGTATGGCTTTGCAGGGAATTTAAAATTATCTCTCTTTAATTGCTTACTAAATAATATGTACATAAACATACCAATTGAAAAGCTTGCAAGTCTACCAAGTGAACTGTAGTAAGCAAAGTCTGCAGAAGCTGTAAGTCTCAATATAAATAAATATATGGATGAGCCTAAGAACATATATCCTAATATATCCAATATTGTGTACTGATTCTTACGTCTTAAAAACATTAGAAGTATAGGCATAAATAAGTAGAATTGAAACTCAACAGATAGAGCCCAAATATGAGTTAAAGGTGCATAATTTATATGTGAATTAAAATAATCAAGTCCATTATATATCTGATAGTAGTTGTTAAATCCCAAAATTGAAGAAATAATATTTCCCTTTAATGTAACAAATAAATGCTGTTTAAATATCAAAGTTAGAACAGCAATGATAACTATCATAAAACTAAGTGGGCCTATTAATCTTAAATATCTCTTAGAAATATATCTCGGGTAATTAAATTTACTTAATTCTTCTGTTTCTTTTGCCATAAAAAAACCAGCAATTGTAAAAAATATAACTACCCCTAAATATCCCCCCTTAAAAGTATTTGGTAGTATATGATATAGTATTACACCTAGTAAAGCAAATGCCCTTAAACTAGTTATAGACTCTACTCTTCTGCCCATTTTTGCCTTCCTTTTTAAAATCTGTCTTACCCTAGATTATAACACAAAAATGTGCCCGTTAAGGCACATTTTTATTAGAATTTTTATTATTTTTTAAGGATAGCTAAAACTTCTTCAACCGTTCCAGCATTAAGTATTGCATCAACTAATTCTTTGTTATCTTTTCTGTACTGAGAAATCTCGTGTCTAAGAGCGAGAACTCTTGTAGGTGTAACACTTAGTTCATTAAATCCAATGGCTACTAAGTAAGGTGCTAGTAGTTTATCTCCAGCAACATCTCCACACATACCTAGGAAAATTCCATTTTCATTGGCACTTTTTGCAATGAAATGTAATAATCTCAGTACAGCTGGATCATAATAACTATAGAGATCTGCTATTGTTGCATTCATACGATCAACTGCAGCAGTATACTGGATTAAGTCATTTGTTCCAACGCTAAAGAAGTCTACCTCTTTTGCAAGAATATCTGCAATTAAAGCCGCAGAAGGAACTTCAATCATAATACCAACTTCTACAGAATCATTAAATGCTACAGAATCTCTTCTTAAGTCTTCCTTAACTTGAGCAATTATTTCCTTGGCATCTCTTACTTCTTGTAGTTTACTTACCATAGGGAGCATAATTCTCAATTTTCCATGAACACCAGCTCTTAATAGAGCTCTGATTTGAACTTTAAATAGATCTGGTTCTCTTAAACAATATCTGAGAGCTCTTAATCCTAGGAATGGATTTTCTTCCTTTTCTATTCCTAAATAATCTACAGCCTTATCTCCACCTATATCCATAGTTCTGATAATTACAGGCTTATCTCCCATAGCTTTTAGAACCTTTGTATAAGCTTGATATTGCTCTTCTTCTGATGGTGCACTGCTTCTATCCATATATAGAAATTCACTTCTAAATAAACCAACACCTTCTGCATCAACTTCAAGCACTCTCTCTACGTCTTCAGGCAGCGCTATATTTGCAGCAACTTCTATATGATTTCCACATAAAGTACGTGTTTTAACTCCTATATATTTCTGTAAAAATGCATGTCTTTCTTCAATTTCTTTTATTTTTTGCTCATATTTTTTAATATCTTCTTGGGAAGGTTCAATTATTATTAACTCATCTTCTACAGCAATAATAGCTTGTTTTGAATCAAACTCACTGTTTAAAGCTTCTCTAACTCCGCTTATAAGTGGAATTCCCAAAGCTTTAGCCATAATTGCAGTATGAGAAGTTTTTCCACCCTGCTCTGTAACAAGTCCCTTGATATATTTCTTATCTAAAAGAACTGTCTGAGATGGCAGAAGTTCATAGGCAAATAGGATTGTAGGCTCATTAATTTTTGCTAAATCGACATTTTTTCTATTATCTAAAACGTCTATAAGTCTATGACCTATATCCATGATATCTGCTGCTCTTTCTTTGAAGTAATCAGAGTCCATAGCTGCAAACATTTTGGCAGTTGCAGTAGCTACACTTAGTACAGCAAAGGAAGCATTTATGCTTTGCTCATCTATCATCTGCTCAATATCGCTCTTCCATTGAGGATCTTGAATCATCATAAGGTGTGCTTCAAGAATTGCTGATTGCTCAACCTGATCTTCTGAACACTGAGAAATTTGAGATTCTATAGATTTTTGAACTCTATCAAATGCTTGATTTAATTTTTCTTTTTCTTGACCTGCATCAGCACTAATGCGAACAGGATCTTCCTTTTTTGCAATTACTACTACCTTACCAATACCAACTCCCTCTGATATCGGTGTACCTGTTAATTTAATCATATTTTCTCCTGGTATTGTTTTAAATTTAGAAGTGAAGCAGCTTCTCTATCTAATATTACGGTGCAATCATTGTGAAGCTGTAATACACTTGCTGGAACATCTTCTGTTACTGGACCTTCCATCATCTTCTTAACTGCCTCTGCTTTATTCTTTCCTGATGCGATTAAGACAATCTTCTTAGCATTCATGATTGTCCTAATTCCCATACTTATAGCCTGTTTAGGAACTTTTGATTCATCTTCGAAAAATCTCGCATTATCTTTGATTGTCTTCTCTGATAAATTCACAACTCCTGTCTTAGTTCCAAAAGGAGTTCCTGGTTCATTAAAACCAATGTGACCATTAGCTCCTATTCCTAAAAGTTGTAGATCTATTCCAAAAACTTCTATTTCCTTCTCAAATCTGAAAGCTTCTGCTTCTGGATTTGGTGCATCACCTACAAGTAAATTTATATTGTCTTCGTACAAGTTAACGTGTCCAAATAGATGTTTTCTCATATATACATTGTAGCTATAGTCATCAGTTTCAGAAGCACCTATATACTCATCTAAGTTAAATGTCATGACATCTTCAAAAGAGATCATGCCCTGTTTATATAAATTTATAAGTTCTGCATAAGTTCCCTCTGGTGTGCTTCCTGTTGCAAAACCTATTGATGGGTATTCATTAGTCATTATCTCTCTGGCTATTAATCTTGCAGCTCTTCTACTTACTTCTGCATAGTTTGGACATATTATAATTTTCATTAGATATCCTGCTTTCTACCATAGACATATGTTGCTTGTAATTCAAAGTCGTTGTTAAATAAAACAAAATCTGCATCATAACCTCTTTGCAATCTTGCTTTTCTATCATCTACCCCTATTAATCTAGCTGGATTGACAGTGAGCATCTTTACTATATCTGTGAGGTGGGCTGTAGTATATTTGAGCATATTTGTAAGAGCATAACGCATTTGGTGAATGCTTCCTGCCAAAGATCCGCTCTCAAGTCTGCAGGCACCATCTTTGATAAATACCTTCTGTCCACCTAGCTCTGATTCTGTTTCATTCAAAAATGCTGCTCTAATTGCATCTGTAATAAGAACAACCTTTTCTCTCCCCTTCATTTTATATACCATTTCCATAAGCTCAGGTCTAAAGTGAATGCCATCTGTAATCATTTCGGCTGTAAATGGAAGAAGTAAAGCACCTCCAACAACACCTGGCTCTCTGTGATGAAGTCCTCTCATACCATTAAAACAATGAGTTATGTGTCTAGCTCCAGCTCTGTAAGCTTCTTTTAACTGCTCAAATGTTGCTGATGTATGTCCACAACTTACTACAATTCCCATCTCTGACCACTTCTTTACATGCTTCATATTCTCATCTTGCTCTGGTGCCATTGTAATAAGTTTTACCATTGGATAAAACGGCTTTAACCACTCTTCATTAGGCTTTTGAATATATTCTGGATTTTGTGCCCCCTTATATTCGTGACAAATAAAAGGACCTTCTAGGTGACAACCAAGTATCTCTGCTCCATCTCCTCTTTCTTGAGTAGATAATCTTCCTTCGATTGCCTGAAGTGCATTTACAATTGACTCTGTAGACATTGTCATAGTAGTTGCTAAAAATGAAGTAGTTCCCCCTTTTACAACACTCTTCTGAATTGTCCTAAGAGCTTCTTCACTTGCATCCATTGCATCACATCCACCAGCTCCATGAATGTGAATATCTATAAACCCAGGCATTATATAACCATCAAACTTCTCTAATTCAACATCGCCCTTGAAGTCTTCATCTTTTACAACATCAATAATTTTTTGATCATAGATCAGTGTATAACCTTCAAGTATCATGTCTTCTAGTACTATTTTTGCCCCTTGAATTGCTCTCATTCTCCCCCTCCTAATTAATTTTTAACACAATTATTATACAATACCAGCTATTAATTTTCTAGCTTGATAAGTAAGCTCATCCCTAGTATTTTTGCATTTGTTTTCATGTACACAAAGAAGCAACCTATCTAAGACAATTCCTATTTTTTCATCACTCGCGCCGATATTTTTTAAATCAACTCCATTTATTTCAAGTTGCTTTCTCGAATAAATTTCACAATCTAGAAAAGATAAAAAATCCTCTTCACTAAATTTTTCTTTTAGTAAAAATTTAAGAACGTCGTGAGCTAGAGTTACTTCTAATTCTTTTAAGATGTCAAACATCGTATCTCTATCTTGAATTTTTACAGTTTCACTAAATTTACGTACAGCTTTGATAAATTTCTTAGTTGAATTTGACAAACTAAAATATCTAAATTCTGCTCCTGTTTCTAAAAGAAATATAGTGGCTATAATTTCATCAAAGTTCTCTCCCATAGCTATATTTCTATATCTATCTCTATCACTTAGAAACTTATAGTAGATCTTAAATACTTCAAAATATTCTACAAATATTTCGTTATTTCTATCATATATAAGAAGCTTGTATAGTTCCTGTTGCATTCTCTCCTTTGAAAGATAACTTAAAATATCCTTCATGCTGTATATTGCTTCTTCTGTTTTATTTTCAATTTTAAACTGGAGTTGTGCACTAAATCTTATAGCTCTTATCATTCTTAGTGCATCTTCATCAAATCTCTTAAATGGATCTCCAACAGCTGAAATTACTTTATTTTCTATATGTTCAATACCGTCAAAGTAGTCATATAGGAACTCACCATCGTATGCAAGGGCATTTATAGTAAAATCTCTCCTTTTTAAGTCCTCTTCAAGTTCCTTGCCATAAACTACTTTCTGTGGTCTTCTATGATTTATATAATTTATATCTGTTCTAAATGTTGTAACTTCTATCCACCTAATACCTGTATGAACTCCAACTGTACCATAAAACGCTCCTACTTCATGAGTAGTAAATTCACTAAATACTTCTATGATCTCACCTGGAGTAGCATCTGTTGTAATATCATAGTCTGCAGGAGATTTCCCCATAATTATATCCCTTAGAGATCCTCCAACTAAGTATGCTTTAAAGCACGATTTTTTTAACTTTTTAAGTACATCTTCCACATCTTTAGGAATGTCAAATTCTCTTCTAATAGTTATCATATCTTTATTTTAACACAAAAAACCTCCTATCTAGGAGGTTATGCATGATTCTTCATTTCTCTGTGTTCTTGAACTCTTATTTCATGAGCTTTCATAAATTCATCATAAAGCGGAAGCTCATCTCTTTGAATTATCTCTTTAAGTAGATGGGGGTTGGCTATAAATAATGGTCCCTGAAGGTATGTCCCATAGAAATTCTTATGCTTTATCCCTTCAAACTTGTATTTTTCAGGCCTTATTACACCTATAAAACCCTCATCTGTTTCTATATTTGTAAATCTACTTATAAAGCCAACTATATCTAATCCATTGTATTGTCCTAGAAATAAGTCATTTTCCCTTTTGAAAAACTCCATCTCTGTTGAGTAATCAAAAATCTCTAATGCTTTTTTATCATCTACACTTTTGCCAAATATTTCAAGAGAATTTCCAGTTGCAACTAAAATCCTTTCACTTTCTATGTAATTTTCTATTTCTGACTTATACGGTTTTAATAAATCTATTACATTTTTAAGTGTCTCTTCACTCATTGATCCAACATATACAAAATCTATATCCTGATCAATAAATTTAGGTCTATCTCCATATTCTGTTATAAAAACTTCATCATCTTCTCTAATAAAGATCTTTTTTAAGTAGTTGTAATTTCCAATATCTCCAAAAAGAGAAGCAATATCTGGATAAAGTAATTCAACTTTCATTTTTTATCCTTTCTACTAACCCATCTCTATTAGAGATAGCAAAGGCTCTATTGTATACCTGAAATAAAATATATACATCGTCTACTTCATTGAGATCTATGTGCTTATAGGCCGATAGTGGATCTCTTTCTAGAGCAATCTTATCCTCTTCTATCCCTTCAAATAGAAGTCTGTTGTAAAAGTCCAAATACCTCTTTCCAGTTACAACCATCTTTATAACTTTGTCATTGTTAAGTGCTGAAAAATCTGCTTCATAGAGCCACGCTGTATTTTCTGAAAGAGTATTATTCATAGAATCCTGAGTTGTCTTTGCAAAATGTGCAGTTGTTCCATTATTAAAAATTACTGCATGCCTTCCATCTTGCTTACCTATATAGTCCATAATCCTTGATGTAGCTATTGGATTTTTTCCCTTTGCTAAAGCAACATAGATGTTTTTCCCATTTATAGTGGTCTTTTCAAATCTACTAGATACTACTTCAATTTTGGAATAATCAAGAATTTTTTTATTTCTATCATCAACTAACTTTGATTCATTCAAATATGAAATCACAGCAAGTAAATTGTAGGCATCTGTTATATTATCTCCAGGAAGGCCATATTCAACAGCATCTCCATCAATTTCTACAGTCATCTTTTTATTTTGAAGATCTAATTTTCTAACTTCATATTTTGCTTTTAGACTTTCAAACCCACAATTCTCACAGTGATATCTTCCTATGTGGTGATATCT